>JAGRAW010000008.1 GCA_020434415.1 Bdellovibrionales bacterium | reverse complement strand
GCATCTTGATCAGCAACGCCGTATAAGGCGAATTCGACATGTTGAGACAGTAGTCGAAGTTCTTTTCCTTCAGATCCTCGAGCGCGTCACTGATATACTTGTAGGCTTCGACAATGCCGTCCTGTTCACGATGGATACAACGAACGACGAAATTCAAATCGAGCACGTAGACCTCGTCGATGCCCGGGATGCCGGAGCAAATCGCGGCGAACTGCCGGTCGATGACCACGGTGATCCGCGCGTCCGGATGCTCCCGCTTCAATCCGGCGATGGTCGGAGACATCTGCAGCATGTCCCCCAGTCGCGTGATGGCAACGAGCAGAATGTTAAATTTTCTGCTGATCATCTTCTCGCCTCGCCTTTCGGACTTGCTTGATCTGACCACGAAGGTGGTGGAGAAAGAGGAGCTTCTGCTCCGCATCGTTCAACTTTCCCTTTCCTTGTTGAATGTCGCCGACCAGCTCGTCCAAGGTCGGTTCACACCCGCGCTGATAAACAGCGTCAAGTTTCGCAGCAAGCTCAGGATACGGCTTTGCGGCCTGCAACGTGCGTGGCCATGGCCCGCGTTGAATGCGTGTCGTGAGTTCATCGAAACGATCGGCAAAGATATGCTCGAGCATCGTCTTTACGCGCTGCTCGTAGGTATGCTCGGCAAGGACACGAGCACGGGCTGCCTCGGTAAGTGAGGCCCGTTCCTCAGGATGTGCTAGGTAGTAATCGATCTTGTCGTGCAGTTCCTGCTCATCGGAAAAAGTCGCGACCTCTTTACCCGGCACGAAAAGCTCCGGCAGCAACGTACGATTGTCGACCAACTGAAAGGCGCCCACCGCTGCAAGCTCAAACGTGCGCGGGTTGACAAAGTCCCCGTTTGGCTCCACCCCGTCGCGTTCCATCGAGGAGTGCAGATTGATGTTGATGGTCGAAGCATTGAAGACCTTGGTATAGTCCTCAACCGACACGCGTGCACCGCCTCGCTGCACGATACGTGAAAACGGTAGGCAATTCGGCCATTCCGTACCCCAGATTTTAAAATCGCGATCAGCCAGGGTTGCGAACACGTGGCGGCGATTGTTGTACCCGGCACCGACAAACGATACTGCCGAACCGAACTCCTGTCGTTCTGCCTCCGAAAGAGAGACCGGTGCATGTCGAACTGGATCACAAGCCACCGGCAAATATAAGGCGCGTCCTGCGCCTGCCTGCTCGACAAGCCGTGGAAAGTCGTTTTTTTGAATCAAGAACATGTAGTCGTAAAACGGTGCAATCTGTTGCCACGTCAAGAAGCGCCTGCAATCCTCGACAAACCACATGACTGTAATGACACCACGATTCCGAAGTTCCGTGAGGACTCTTGGTGATAGGGGTGCCTGCGCCAGGCAAATCAGTATATCCACCGGCCGCTCGCTCACCGCTTCGAGTACCAGCGTTGAAAGCACCTCCACAAACTGGCTTTCCACCACGCTCTGGCGCCCCGGATCGCGAAGGAACTTGGAGAGACCGACGTAGGGTTTGTAGTACTCGTCCAGCTCGTAGGGCGTGACGCGCTGCTCCAGATTGGTAAGTGCCTGCGCGGTGTACTGCGCTATCGGCAAGGATCCGCCGTACATCGGACCGACGACGCCGATACTCGGCCGAAGCTTCCCCAAGCCCCGAGCGGACTGGAACAATCGACGGGCTTCAACAGCAGTTTCCCCGGCAGTTGCCTGCGTCTGGGGATGAATGATCAGCTCGGTTCTATCGATGTCAATGCGGGCGATTACCTCCCGTAGTTGAGGGATCGAAGTAATCAAGCTGCTGATCCGCGGGAACACATGACGAAGGTCTCGAATGCCGCACGCGGCATGTAGAACGGCAGGAGTCGGTTCAAAAACAAGAAGCTCCTTCTCCCATATCGCCGCCAGCGCCTCGAGGTGATACGCATCAGCGAATCCGACAACAAGCAGAATATCCTTCGCTCTCGCACTCGGGTTGTTCAGGGCGCGTTCCGCCCAGCGTTCGGCGCTGCGTACCGGCTTCTCGCGATGGCTCAGCGGAAGCTTCCGAAGAGAGAGTACCGGTTGGCCCTCGACACTCTCGCTCACTGAAATCACTTCGGGTATAGCTACCGCGAGCGCATCGTTTGCCGTTGCCGGAAAGAGGTCACGAAGAGCTCGAGTATTCTGCTCATACACTTCAGCACGGAAAAGCCTCCCTAGTGCATCGGTCCCCTTCTCGGATGTGGACTTCGTCACCGACGCTGGTGGTGTTCCCGATGACGCGGAATCGAGCGTCCGGAGTTCTTCCAGCAGATCGAGCACTTCCTGCTCTGCCTGGCCGTAATGGGCGACGGCGAATTCAATCGCCCGCTTGGCTTCCTGCTCACAACCCGATTCCAGATGCTGACGTGCCCTGGCTAAGGCCATCAGATACTCCGTTTCCGAACCGTTCCAAGCTACACCGGCAGCCTGCTCTCCTTCGGGCAGCAGGAGCGGCTCAATCTGAGCGGCTGTGGCTCCGGGCGTGGAGCGCCGCTCCAAGGCGACAACTTCGGCGAAAAGACCTAACGCAGGGTTCGATACCTCGAACGGAAGTTGAATCTCCTCCGTATACTGGAGGTCGAAACCGGCACATTCGACGGCTTTCAAAAATTGCTCGCGGGAGAAGCTTCGAATGGCGATGGTGTCTTCGGAACAGGTGTGTTGCGCCGATCCCAGATACATCTGCAATCGGAGCAGCCCTTTCGGCTTTACCACTCGGGCAAGCTCACCGATGTACGCTGCAATGACCGCTACAGGCATGCTACTCATCGCTGCAAACGTATAAGCAAAATCGACAGACGCGGTGGAGATTTCGGACAAATCTAGCCCGTTGCCGAGCATCGGCTTCACGTTTTCGACGTCAGCTAGGAGCCGACGCGCTTTCTCGATTGCTGCTGCCGATACATCGACGCCCATGACGAAGTTGAACCGCCCCGCAGCGGCACGGAGCAATCTTCCGACTCCGCATCCGACTTCGAGCGCCGTCGATTGGTGCATCCACTCCGCCGCAATGCCGCGGGTGAGCATAGTGAAGTCGCGTTCTCCGGTAGCCCACATTTCGGCGTCGCTTTCGATCCCATCACTCATCCAAAAGCGATAATCGTGCTGGATGCGGCGGTCCCATTCCTCCCGCATGCGCGCGGTGAGGTCGCCCAGGTCCGTTGATTCGGAAGTATCCAGCATCCTTTTGGCCATAGGTCCGAGGGCTGCGCTCCGCAGTCGCTACGGCACGCCGGGCAATCGGATTCCCGTTGCGCCAATGGCGCACCTTCGAAAGGTCTACCGGACCCTTCTTGCGTTGACTAAAAAATCGACTTGTTCAGCAATATACCAGTGGGGCGAACGACAACTGCCGGATTACTTCGGCAAAAAGGCAAAGCGCCCCATTAGGGAAGATGCGCTTACTGGGTCCGGCGTTGCTCCAGAGTGGTGAAAACAGGAGGCCTTACGTCAGCAAAAGGCCGCGTGGGAGGGGTAAGTGGCAGTAATTCAATAGGTTAGAGTGCTACGCTTAAACCACCCGGCTGCCTCGGTCCCTCTTCGGAAGGCTCAGCCGAGTCTGTAGTCTCGGCGGCGGCTTTTCGAGTCTCGCCCTCGATAACCTCACGGTAAGCGCTGGCGATAACGTCGACCAGCTCGATGACCTTCTGTAGCTTATCCGGATTCTTTTCGAGGTTCGCTTCAGTCAGGTAAAACAGCATGAAGTCGTAAAGCCTGTCGAGGTCTTTGGCAACGTCGCCGCCTTTCTCGAAATCGAGTGTCAGCATCAGTTCGGAAATGATTGCCTGAGCTTTACTTAGAAAGCGTGCGAATTTCGGAATGTCCTTGCTCTCCAAACCCGCCTTCGCGTGCTTGAGGAACTTCGTGCATCCATCGTAGAGCATCAGCAGTAGCCGCCCGCGATCTACGGTAGATACGTGAACGTTGGTATACTGCTTATGCGCTTTCTTACTGTACATATTTCCCTCGTCCTCTCCCGAGTTCGATATCAATCGCACCCTACTAGTGTAGTATCGTGTTCGCGGGCTTGATTCCTTTAGCGATTTTTAGGGCTGAAACTTTCATTCTTCGTTGATCGGTCACCCGCCTGACAGCTAACATCCTCAAATTACTACGCTTTACGGCTCTCACTAGCCCAGCCCCGCCAAAATACCGCTCAGCGCCTGCTGTTGGCTTTGCAGGTCCCCGGTGATCTTCTCCAAGTTGGCGAAGCGCAACTCCAGGGTCCGCCGTTGCTTGTCAGTCTGTCGCTCGAGGTTGGCAATCGCGTCGCTCAAGTTCTCAATCTGATCGTTGTTGGACTCCTGTGCGACGTCGATAAAGCCGCTGAACCGCGTATACTGGAAGATGGTGCCGCTTACTCCCGACACGGAATCGGCAAAGTTGTTCAGCACACCGGTCACACCCTCCGGATCTTCGTCGACTGCCTCCTTGAAGTCGTCGGCATCGAAGGTGATAGTGCCGTCACGATTGGTGCTCAAACCGAGCTGGGACATGCTAGTAATTGAAGTTCCGGAAGAACTCGCCGACAGCAGGTTCGTTCGGAAGGCTGCCAAAAAGTCGTTGTCGAGCCGCGTTTTGGCGAGACTGCCAAAGACGTTGGTAGCGTCACTGTCATCTTCGACGCGTTCGATGGTATCGTTTTCCGCGACGAAGGAAACAATGTCGTTGAATGCCTCGACGATCTGACTTATCTCGTCAGCAGTCTTGTCCGGGTCATTCGAAATTGCGATATCGGTACTGCCGGTGTCGGTGAGATTGAAGGTAACACCGCTAATCACATCTTCTACGGTATTCGATGACCGCGTGATCGACCCCGTGATCCCCGAAATAGTGAACACGGCATCTGAAGCTTGGTCGATGGTGGTCGTTTGAAGCTCCGTGAGACCGGCATCGGCAGACATCGCCAAAGTGCCCATATCCAAGCCGGATTCAAGAGTCGTGACCAAAAGGCGATAGTCAGGCGAGCCGCTGGTGCCCACATTCACGACGCTGGCAACCACCCGGCCTGCAGCGTCCGGATCGGCGTTCAACGCGTTAGCCAGCTGCGTCAGGTTAGTGACACCGGCGGTGACCGTTGCGGAGACCGTCACTTGATCGCCACCGGTACCGATAGTCAGAGTGACATCACCGCTCCCGGCGCTCACCACCGCAGTTTCAGAAGCGTAGCTGTTGTTGAATGAGCCGGTAGCGCCATCGGCAATCGAACTCACATCCAGTGAATAGGTCGCGTTGTAGGCATTCGAACCGACGCTCGCTGTCGCGACGGCCGGATCGGTACTCGAAGATTTCTTGGCGACACCGTTACCGTTGGCGGTACGGAATTTCGAGATGAGATCGTCCAGATCGAGTAGCTTGGTATTGAGCTCCTCGAGCGACTCGTTCTCCGATTCGAGAAATTCGATCTCGTCACGGCGAATTTGGTTTCGTAGTTCCCGAGCCTCGATTATCGCATCGATCAAGGCACCGGAATCTATACCGGACGCAAGTCCGGAAAACTGTGCTATCGGCATCGTCAACCCTCCCTGGGTTTCAATCCGGCAACCTGCCGGTACTTTCCGCTAGCCGCTAACGTAAACGCGTGAGTGTATCCCCTTTCACAGAACGCAGTAGGGAACTTCGACATCTCTGATTGTCGAGGACAGGAAGTGACGATGTGGAGAAATTACAATCGCTCGCCATTCCTTAGTGCCTGCCGGAGCCGGTAGCAGTGCTCCGGACCATCAAGAGTCCGTTCCCTCCACGCGAGAGCCGTTACGCGCGGTCTAAAGGGATAAATCGGCAGATCTCTTGCCGTACTTGAGCAAAAAACCGCATAGCGATTGCGGCCATTTTGTTCTGTGATTGCAGGCAGATGCAAGAACGGGCAGTTATCGTTGCTGTACGCCACCGCCGCTGATGAGGCTGACTAGTGCGCTGGAATCATTGTTCAGACGTCCTACCGTCGATTCCAGGTTGGCAAAGATTCGCTCGAGACCTTCACGCTGACGCGCCAGGTTGGCTTCGAGCCGCTGTAGCCGCGCGTTAATCGACTCGGTCTCGGTGTTGTTCGCGTTCACGGCCATATCGACCAGACCGTTGAAGCGCGTGTAGTTCGCGATCACACCGTTGGAAGTTCCCACTCGATCACTGAAGCGCTGGAGTAGCGATTCTACCGCCCCCGCGTTTTGACCGATGGCTTGACTGAACTTGGTCTCGTCGAACTTCAACGTACCATCGCGTTCCGTGGTGATGCCCAAGTCGGCCATGGTTTGCACACTCGAGTCCGGTATGCCGGACTGCGCATCCGCAAGAGCTCGGCGGAGGGCATCGATCGCCTGATCGTCAACGCGAGTACGTGCGAGACTACCGAATACGTTATTCGCACCTTCCTCGTCTTCGACACGCTCGATGGTATCGTTCTCGTCAGAATATTTGACGATATCGTTGAACGCAGCGACCATATCAGCCACCTTTTTCGCTGTCGCGGAGGAATCGGTGCTGACGCCAATCGTGACAGCTCCGGTGCCAGCTTGCTTCAGGTCGAGGCTGACTCCAGGCAGTAGATTGTTGATTTGGTTCTTCGGTCGCCGCACCTGGCCGATTCCGGCGATCTCTATCAGCGCGTCTTCCGCCTGCACCACGTTTTGGCTCTGAAAAACACCTGCGCCGGCAAGTTCCGGCGAGGCGGTCACACTGAGCGTTCCCAAATCTACGCCTGATTCGAGGCCCTGAATCAGCATGACGTACTCGGGGGACGTTTCGGTTCCGGCATTCACGAAAGAACCTTGCACCTTGCCCGGCAGGGCGTCGCTGATCTTCGCAACAAGCTCCTCTAGGGTTGTTTGATTCGTCACGCTGATGTCGACGGTTTGCTGCGCATCCCCGACTCCAACCGTGATCGACAACGTTCCGGTCCCCACCAGCCCCGGAGCGACCTTCGCGTCAGGACCGGCGAATCGATCATCGAATGAAATTGTCGCGGTCCGAGCCAGGTTCAACACATTGATGGTGGTAGAAGCGGTTCCCGCGTTGGAGCTGGCGACCGCTCGCACTGCATCTTCATTCGAGCTCGAAGCTTGCTTCTCGATTGCCCCTCCCGCGAGGGTGAGGAAATCGTTCACGATGGTGTTGAGCGAAAGCAGCTTGGTGTTGAACTCCTCAAGCGCTTCGTTCTCAGCATCGTTAATCGCGACTTTGTTCTCAAGCGGAATGCTTGCGAGTCGCTTCGCTTCAATCATCGCATCGGTAATGGCTTTACCATCGATACCGGATGCGAGACCGGAGAATTGGATAATAGGCATCGGAAGACCTTGCAAAGGAACGCTGGAATCCTCGAAGCGTTCGATGCAAGACCCTCGCCAAGCCGCACGAAGGCTAGTGCGCAAAAATAGCGCGTGATGTTAGGGCATTACCTGCTTCGCAAATGCCACTTGAAAGGCGGGGAATTTCTCCACCCGGTCATTTATGCCGACTGATCGACAAAAACTCCCGCCCCTTCCTCGAGCGCTCGCTCCGCAAGTTTTCTCACCGCTTCTGCGGGGAATTGTCGCACCACCTCGCCTGTTTCTTCTTCGACAACTTCGAAGCTGAACGAATGAGGACCAGCCTGAGTTGCTGCAACATTGAACCGGACTTTGGTGCCGTGCGCGTCATTCAGCGCTCGCGCTAGCTGAGAGGCGACCTCTTTCGCCGTTTCCTCGGAAAGCTCCAGCGTCTCTCGCTCGCTTACCGGCGCCTGCGATTCCTGGCTTTGTTCCGGCTTTTGCACGCCGTCAATACGCACGGCAGCCGGCGGAGGCGGAACGTCAAGCGCAACCGGCTTCGGAGCATCCTGAGGAGAGGCCCCTCGACCTTTCGCCGTCGGTTCCGCAGCACGGTAACTCGAAAGTACCTCGATACTGCTGTTGGTAACCATTGCTCTCTTAAACTCCATTTTCCCGCGCCACAGCCCATCTGCATGCGCAGCACTCGCTCGACATTCCCTGTCGACACGTTCGTCGGCATTGCGGCTGATGCGATAGAAGGAGAGCGAAACGACGCTCGGGGGGTAACACCGAGGAGCGTCAGAAAACTGCCTTGCGTCGAGAAGGTCGCCAATCCAAGGCCTACAACTGCTCTCTTTCCCTGACCAGCCAAACTACCGACTCTGGCCCTCTGGCGTCCACGCCGGGCCAAGACCCTCTCTTACCTCCCTAGTATCGACCGTTCTCTGAAAGACTTTAGCGGGGAATGTCTAAAAAACGATATTTTTTTTCATTCCCGGCAGGCCCTACGGTCAGTCATGGTGCGCGGGCAAGCAGTTCCCCACTAATTTCGGCACGTTGTGGCAGTAAGCGCGGCCAGTGCTCAGTTCCTTCCCAGAGAACAGCCTTCAGTGCAGCCGATGCCCTCGTATCGCGGGAGGCAAGGGTTCGGAGCATCTTGTCAAAAGCCTCGTCGAGGGTGGGAATATCCGGCAGGACCTGTTGATACAGTCCTGTCGCAAGCGCCCACTCGGCTTCTCGCCAAGCAGTATCAATTGCCATTGCTGAAAACCGGCTGGTGCCGATCCGACGCTCCACCGCCGGCCCGATCGTGAACGGCCCAATTCCGAGCTCGAACTCGCTCAATCGCAACTGTGCGGCATTTGTCGCCAAGACATAGTCTGCGGCACTAACCACTCCGACTCCGCCTCCCACGACCTTTCCTTGCACTCGCACCACAACAAGCTTAGGCGCTGCTCGCATCGAAAGCAGCAAGTTCGCAAAGCCCATGAAGAATCGTCGACCATCCTCGGCTGTAGTGATCCGCTGAAACTCTTCAAATGAAGCTCCCGCGCAGAACGCCTTTTCACCTTCGCTGCTGAGGGCGATGACGCGCACCGCAGGATCGCGTCCCGCAGCTTCGATTGCGGCAGAGAGTGATTCGAGTAGGGCAAGCGGAAGACTGTTCGCTTTGGCATGGCCGAAGCGGAGATATGCAACTCCATCCGCAATCTCGTTCGTAAGGGTTCCCTTTTCCATCAGCTTCTCCTGTCGAACGGCTGAACCTCCCACCTGGAAGGGACGGCGGTTAAAGCACTCTTCAATTGGTTGCGCAGGCCGCGTAGAACAATGATATTGTAGTCGAAGCGTACAACATTCGGCAGTATCTGGCGTCTGAAACCATGCCAGATCCACGGCGCCGGAAGAGAAAGGTACTCAAAAAAAGGGTGCGGAAAAGGATGGCTGGCCGCGCGCCGGCGGCTGTCAATTGCTACAGAGACAAACGATCTTGCTCGCTTCAAGCAACTTCCATTGCCCCTCAGCCGGACGCGTGAGGCTGTAGCGGCATTCACCGGCCTGTTCGGCTATCTTGAATTCCCCGCCCTGAGACGACTGAACTGCGAAACCGACCACCGCCGCTTGCTGTGCGCCACAGCCGGCCGCACAGTGCTCGGCGGTGATGGCGTCATAGAAATCGTCTCTGCCACTGAACCGGAAGAGGACTTCTTTCAGGGCATTCGCCTTGTTCTTCAGATCACGCTCGTTTTTCGGATTTCCACAGTTCCCTTCCCTCTTCCAGGAATAGCGGCTTGTAATCGCACCATCGTCACCTCTGTCGATGAAAGGCCCCTTGAGGCGAGGAACGATTGTTCGCTTTTGTCGCTGAGCTGCATCGCCATTCTCGGCATCAAACTGTACTTCGAACGTGCGTTGCTTGCGGTCATTCGCCGGTGCGGTGCCTGCTACTTCCTTGGGCGCACTTTTCGGTTGTTCAGGAGCCGAGGGGGCAAGGCGAGCCCGGCTGACCGATTTTTCCGTCGGCGAGTCGGCCAAGATGCTGTTAATCACTTCCTGCCGAGCAGTCGCTACCGGCGCGGTCACTTGCTTCCCGACGGCTGCTCGAGGCTTGTCGAATTCGAGCTGCGAAAGCTGTGCTTGAGCGACCGAGGCGCTCAAAACGATTACCGCGCCGCACTGAATGATTCGCATGATCATGACAGATTCCCAGTGATGCAGACCGAATGTTGCCGCAATGTGCCTTAAGAGCATAGGTCAGCTTCGATGCCGAGCCCAACCGCTCGGACATGGAGAAGGACGCTTTTAGCAATCTGCTAAAGCTAGTCCGCCCGCAATCCCGTTGTGCTTCAGAAACAAGTTGTGCTTCAGAAACAAGCTGTGCTTCAGAAACAAGCTAGAACTTGATGTGGCCCCGGGGATTTTTCGACCAGCTCTGTCCTCGCGTATCGGACTGATGCCGACAGAAGCGATTCCCGTCGTTCCTCCCGACTTTGCTCTGAGGAGCTTCGAACCCCGGCCGACCAAACAGATGAGACGGTGCGTTGCGCTGCGGGGCCGCAAACTGCTGCACGCCGGTGCCGCACTTCATTGCCTGATGGTAAGAGTTCAGTGTTCGACTCTGGTATTCAGCCGCCGGATTATAGGCGCCGGTACGGCTGCGACCGCTACCGCCGAAACCACTTCCCAGGGAGCGACTCGCGATACTGTGGCCGGCAAAACGTTTGCCTTGGCGTGAGGCACTACCGCCACTGGCCCAGCCAATCTTTCGCGCGCCGGC
The DNA here is from genome assembly GCA_020434415.1 of Bdellovibrionales bacterium. GTDB lineage: Bacteria > Bdellovibrionota_C > UBA2361 > SZUA-149 > SZUA-149 > JAGRAW01. The sequence goes on along the minus strand of JAGRAW010000008.1, from coordinate 22,390 downwards.
TACCAATAGGCCCTTGCCGCTGTGCACCGCCCCGTTGCCGGCTACATCCACCGTGCCGCTGATCAACACTTCCAACAGAGTCCGAAATCCCGACATTATCCCCCGCCAATTTTAGGTTTCTGCCTGTCATGGTTTTATGCCACTCTTCCTTGCAGTCGTTGCGTTTATTCTGAGCCCAGTGCGAGCTCCTCCCTTGGCTGTCTCCCCTGCTCTTGTGTTACACCGCTCATTCTGCGATTTATGGCTGTTGTTGTATTTATACAAGTTTTTACTCGCTAATAGTTTAGGCTTGGCTACAGTTCATGTCCGATAAAGCTCTCGTCATTGTCGAATCACCCACCAAAGCGAAGACGATTTCAAAATTCCTGGGGAAAGGCTTCACGGTGAAGGCCTCTAACGGGCACATCCGTGATCTACCGAACAAAGCCGCCGAGATTCCCACCAAGTTCAAGAAAGAGGAATGGGCAAAACTTGGTGTAAACATCGACAACGGGTTCGAGCCGCTCTACATCGTCCCTGCAAACAAGAAGGACAACTTGAAGGCGCTCAAAGAAGCGCTGAAGGGATCGGAAACTCTGCTGCTCGCCACCGATGAAGACCGAGAGGGAGAATCGATTTCATGGCACCTGGTCGAGGCGCTTAGTCCCAAAGTGCCGGTGAAGCGGTTAGTCTTTCACGAGATCACGAAGGACGCGATTCAGCAGGCGCTCGATGCCACCCGAGAAATCGACTACAATTTGGTCCGTGCCCAAGAGACTCGCCGCATCGTCGACCGCTTGTTCGGCTACCGCGTAAGTCCCCTCCTCTGGAAGAAAATGGCCCCGCGGCTTAGCGCCGGGCGAGTACAAAGCGTAGCTATCCGGCTTCTGGTCGACCGCGAACGCGAAAGAATTCGTTTTACGAAAGCGAGCTACTGGAGCTTGAAAGGCGTGTTCGCCCAAAGCGGCGGACAGGATGCCTCGATCGAAGCAGAACTGACCCATGTCGGCGATCAGCGAGTAGCCGCCGGAAAGGATTTCGATCCGGAAACCGGCGTGCTCAAGAGCGATGGAAAAGTCATCGCGTTGACTGGGCCGCAAGCGGAGTCGCTCCGGGAGCGAGTGCTCGCCGACCAAGCGCGAGTTGCCGGCGTCGAAGAAAAACCCTTTACGTCACGTCCCCCAGCGCCCTTCGTGACGAGCTCGTTACAGCAAGAGGCAAATCGTAAGCTACGCTATTCGGCGCAGCGAACCATGCGGATCGCACAGCAGCTTTACGAAAACGGCTACATTACCTACATGCGAACCGACTCGACGACGCTCTCCGAGCAGGCGCTCACTGCTGCCCGCGCGTTTATCGATCGCGAATTCGGTCGCGAGTATCTACCGGACCAGCCGCGACAGTACACCACTCGCGTTAAAAACGCGCAGGAAGCACATGAAGCTATCCGACCTGCCGGCGAAAGCTTTACACCGATGGAAACGGTCAAGGCCCAGCTCGGCGACGAGGCATTCCGCCTGTACGAGCTGATTTGGAAGCGAACCGTCGCAAGTCAGATGAAAGATGCCAAAGGCACGCATATCTCGGTCCACATTGCGGCAGCCGAGGCACGCTTCCGTGCATCCGGTAAGACAATCGAGTTTCCTGGTTACTTGCGTGCGTATGTTGAGGGCTCGGACGATCCAGAGGCAGATCTCGCCGACCAGGAGAAGATTCTGCCGAAAGTTGCTGAAGGCGAGAAACTCGGCACTACCAGTGTGGACGCAGTCGAACACAGTACGCAGCCGCCTGCACGGTACACGGAAGGAAGCCTCATCCGAGAGCTTGAGCGCCGTGGTATCGGTCGCCCTAGCACCTGGGCGTCAATTGTCCAACTGGTTCTGAACCGTGACTATGCATTCAAGAAAGGGACAGCACTCGTACCGACCTTCACGGCGATTGGCGTTGTAGGGTTGCTGGAGAAGCACTTCACCAATCTGCTGGACTACGAATTTACCGCTCGCCTCGAAGATGATCTGGATGCGATTTCTCGGGGAGAAGCGGAAAACCTTCACTATCTCAAGCAATTTTACTACGGAAACGGGTTTCCGGGGCTCAAGACGCTTGTCGAAGAAGGTGAAGCGAAAATCGATCCTCGTGACGTCTGCGGGATCCCCATCGGCACGACCTCCGACGGCAAAGAGATCGAAGTCCGGATTGGTCGCTACGGCCCGTTCCTTACCAACGGTGAACAGCGAGCGAGCGTACCGGAGATGCAGTTGCCCGATGAGCTTACCGCCGATCTAGCGGCTCAGCTCCTGGCCAATGCTTCCCGTGAGCCGGAATCACTGGGACTGCATCCGGAAACCGGTGAGCCAATCTACCTAAAAAGTGGGCCGTACGGGCCTTACGTGCAACTCGGGGGATTTGCAACGCCGGAAGAATCTTCCGCTGACGGCAAAAAGAAGAAAAAAGAAAAGCCGAAGATGGCGTCGCTGTTGCCGACGATGACGCCCGAGACGGTCACCCACGAACAAGCCGTCGCGTTGCTGTCGCTGCCACGAAGCCTCGGAAAGAATCCAGAGAATGGTGAAACTATCGTAGCTGCCAATGGTCGCTATGGCCCGTACGTCATGTGCGGTAGCGAGACCCGGTCGATCAATCTGGAGACACATTCGCCACTCGATATAACGCTTGACCAGGCCGTGGAACTCCTCAAGCAGCCAAAGAGCCGCGGCCGTCGCGCCGCCGCAACGCCGAAGGAATTGAAAGCACTGGGCGCTCACCCTGTGAGTGGAGTGCAGCTCAAGATACTGAATGGTCGTTACGGCCCCTATGTCACGGACGGCGAGACGAACGCGTCCCTTCCAAAGGCGGTCAATCCCGACGAGCTAAGTATGGATCAAGCGGTAGAGCTGCTCGAAGCCCGCAAAGGACGAGAGCCCAAAAAGCGCGGACGAAAGAAGTCTACCGGGTAGTCCTCTGCCTTGTTTGTTCGCCGAAAGAGCGCAGGACACACCCCCCGCCCTAGGCCGCGAAACAATTCGTGATGAACGTGCAACAGTCGACTGCCCCCGCCTCTATCGACACCGTTATCTTCGACATCGGCCGAGTGCTGATCCAGTTCTCGTTCGAGGACTTTCGGACTTTCCTCGTAGCAAATGGCGCAACGTTGACCACCGTCCAAGACTTTATCGACCGTAGCGAACTACTGGCCTACGAACATGGGCGCCTCACCAGCGAACGTTTTTTAGAGAAGGTTCAAGGATTGCTTGGCACCCCCACGTGCCTAATCGAACTGACGCGGCGCTGGCAAGAAGTGTTCAGCCCTATTCCGGAAATGCTCGAGCTCGCGCGATCGCTGCGCCCCCGGTATCGCGTACTCTTGATGAGCAATACGAATGAGCTGCACTGGCAACACCTCGACCAAACGTATGCTCTCAGCTCGCTTGCAGACGGGGTTATCACTTCGTTCGCTGCGCGAGCCATGAAGCCGGACCCCGCTATTTATGCATTTGCCGAGCAGCGGTTTGCCGTTTCGCCTCATCGCACGGTCTTTGTCGATGACATCGAGCAAAACGTGCTTGCTGCGATCGAACGCGGCTGGCACGGCGTCCTCCACAGAGGTGTGGCTGAAACAAAACGTCGGCTCGACGCACTAGACGTTAAAAGCGGTCAACTTGAGCAGTGAGCCACTCGATACGACAGACTATGCCGTCCCCCAGTGAACCGCGAAATGCTTCTCGGCTTCTTCGAGAAATTTCGCTACCTCGATATCTTCGTCTTCAGCGTGCATGCGCGCAGTCCAACCGCCGTCTTCCCGTACGCTGAGATCGGCTCCGCGCGCGACCAGAATTTTTACCACATCAAGATGTCCGCCGCCCGCAGCAAACATCAAGGCAGTCGAGCCTCTGGGCCCACGTACATTGACGTCGACTCCCTCATCGAGGAGCTGCTGAACAACTTCAATATGGCCGATCGCGCATGCGCGCATCAAAGGAGTGAGTGACGTAGTTATGGTGCTCATGACGTCCTCCGCGGAACTACGACGAGGCCGCTCGGAGCTTAGCCGCGCGCCTATCGTCTGGTTGACAGCGAGAACCTGCTTCGAACCGCAGTCAAAAACCGGCCGGTCCTGCAACCGGGCACCTCCCGTCCGCTTATTCTAGCAGGTAAAAAACTGTCTAATGAAGTCCTAATTCGCCAAATCATCAACTTCCGACACTTCTACCCGTTTTTGGCGAAACCCAAACCGCAACCGTGAAAGTCCGTCGCGGGGATGCCCTCGTTGATCAAATTACTCTCGTCAGTTCAGCTAATTAGATTCTCAGAATATTTTTTGAACGCAGCCGACACAGTTTCTAAAGTTGGCTTCTATGCGCGCCGATACTGAAACCTAGGAAGGCTGGGTCACGGAATAAGGATTTTCCCAAGGCTGCCTTCTTCGAAGTTGTAAACGCAGGTTAAGTGGTAACTCATGGAGGAGGAAAGGTTGTAACATGGCCAGACCGTTTTACCCTCACGAAGCAGACGATCCAGATCTGGATTGGCTAGTTAGCAATTTTCTTTACGAACGCCCCGACTATTTACCGATTGAAACCGGGATGCTCCCACTCGTACTGATTCCGTACAAAGAAAACGGAATTGCCGAGGCGGAAGATGACGTTGACTCGTTCTTCGATAACGAAGGACGGTAGCAGTCCGCCAGCACCCATTGTACCTGTTTTACTCAAGCTGTAGGGCCTGAACGCACATCTGTGTGTTCAGGCCTCTTGTTACTCGAGCATGAGTTTTGCGTGCAAGACTCACCGTGAACTTGCGCGTGCACCTGACCGTTGCCGATTCGGCAATCGGACAGACTACGTCCGGGAACGTTCACGCGCACGAGGATGAACGGGGAGCATTGGATGCTAGGCTGGCTGCCGACTCTCTACTCTAACTCGTTCTTCAAGCTGCTTTTCACCGCAGCAAGCAAAAACGGCATCTCGACAGGTTTGCTGATTATCGAAATCCGCTCGGAAAGCTTGGAGTCGCTTAAATCTGCTCGACCAAACACCTGTTTGATCTGCGGCGCTCCCCCGCTGATCGCGATAGCTCTCATCGCGACGGAACCGTCCACGAGCCGCTTCATCAACTCGACGCCATCCATACCGGGCAGTACGATGTCGGCAATTAGTAGGTCAAATTGCTGCTCTTCTGCGATTGCCAAAGCGACTTCCCCACTCTCGGCAGTAGTCACCTCATAGCCTGCATCTTCAAGCATCAACTGATACATATTGCGAAGAGAGACATCATCTTCGACTACAAGGATTTTTGCCATACGTAGCACTCCGGAAAGCCGCCTCCCTATTTCATAGTAAGATGACGCACAAAGGGCAAGCTCTTCGTGAACTTGCGCCCGGTAGCGGCTTAAGCGTGATGAATCGGTTCATCTGCATTCAAACTCAGTCCCGTCGGGCAGATCGCATCTTCAACAGCGGTAGCGAGCGTTGCCAATGAAACCGGCTTGATCAGACAGGCACGGCATCCCCTGGCGAGAGCCTCGCGGGGCGAAATATCATCGCTAAAGCCGGTGCAAAGGACGACCGGTAGATCAGGACGGAAGCGCCTAAGTTTTTCGAGAAACGACAAGCCGGTGAGTTTCGGCATCTTCTCGTCGACGATGACCAGATCGAACGACTCCTGGTGCTCGACCAATCGCTTGAGCGCCTCCAAGGGATCCGATTCGACCTCCACCTCGTAGTGGAGTTCCGCTAACATTTGTGACATCACGTCGAGCACAGAGGCCTCGTCATCGACGACCAAGACCTTTCCACCGCCCTTCGGAATCGAGACACTGCCAACGAGCCCGAGTTCGACAACCGAGCCTTCTTGCGCTGCTGGAAGGAGTACTCGGAAAAGTGTCCCTACGCCTTCCGTGCTTTCGACAAGAATGCTGCCGCCGTGCTCCTCGACGATACCGTGCACCGCAGCTAATCCTAAACCCGTCCCTTCTCCGACCGGCTTCGTCGTATAGAACGGTTCGAAAATCCGCTCCTGCACTTCAGCCGGCATCCCACAACCGGTATCTCTAACGCTGAGCTCGACAAACGCATTGCCTCCGTCGGCATCCGGTGCAGGGCGAAGCGTTACCGTCAGCGTTCCGCCTGCCGGCTGCATCGCTTGGATCGCATTTTGGCAGAGGTTGCTCATCAACTGATACATATGACCGACATCCGCCTGCACCCAAGAAGCATCTCGGTCAACATCCTTTACTATCTGTACGTTAAGAGGGAGTGTGTGTTCGATAATTCCGATGGTCCCCTCGACCACTTCTTCCAAAGCAACCGGATACACCTCCTTGTCTTTCCATTGACTGAAGACCAGAATTTGATCGACGAGTTGCTTGGCTCGATTTGCCGCTTTGATCACCTCTTCCAAGTTGCGAGATACCCGCGTTTCCTTCTCACACTTCAGGAGAGCCATCTGCGTATAGCCGAGAATCGCGAACAAGATGTTGTTGAAGTCATGCGCGATCCCGCCCGCCAAACGACCTAGAGACTGAAGCCGCTTTCCCTGTTGCAACTTTCGTTCATACTCCGCCTGTCGTTCGGCCGCTTCTTGTGAATCGCGAAGCGCCTCGTTCAAGGCGGCGTTCGTCTGCTTTAACAAGGCAGCATCCTGACCGATTCGCAGGCGCGCATTTGCGACGGTGTCGAAGGCTGCACGCAATTCCCGCGCAGCAGGACGAAAGATGAAGAGCCCTTCGAAAATGAGCAGTAGCAAGATTACACACGGCACTCCCGTCTGAATGTTGGCAAATCGGTTGTAGGTAGCGGCCGCATGTGCTTCAAAAACCGGTATGAGCTCCCCCATTCGGTTGCCGAACTGCTCCAGTGTCCGCTCTAGTGCGCGTAATTGTTCGGCTGATTCCGCAGCGCAACCCGCATCGGCACCGGGTGTCGTCAAACAGGCCGCTGAGCGAATGACGCCTTCGTAAGCACGCTCGAGATTCGCGAAGCTGGTCTCTAGCTGGGGCGGAGGCTCATTGAAAAACGGCTTGAAATTCTGCTTGTGTCCGCGAAGCCTGTCGAATGTAGACCGCCACGTTGAAATCGAGCTGGTGAACTTTGCGACGGCGGTGCGGCGGGCTACCTCATCCGTAGCAAGCTGAGCTTGAAGGACGTAGTTGCCCATCCGTTCGCTCAGATACCGCTGCTGCCCCGCTGCGGTTAGAAAACCGGCTTGGTTCTTCTGAAGCGTAAAAGACCAGTGAATGAAAGCCTGCCCGGCGATGACCACAACGGCAATACCGATAAGAGCGCCAATGTAAAGCGTCGAAAGCTTTCGGTGCGGAGCTCGAAAAATGAGCTCGATGGTAGGGCTGCTGTTGCGAAGCATAGTGGAGTTCGCCGGCTCTTTCATCCGCCTTCCTTCATGGAATCGAGATCCGTCGATATCGGTGAGTTAATCAGCACGTTTCGCTCAAGAAGCGCCGGAGGGGCTGTAGTTCTTCGTTTTCGAAATGTAATAGCGCTACGTGATGACACCACACACGCAGTCACTGTCGGTTAACTGTTGTATCGAGCGAAAAATCGGCTTCCTTTAGCCTTCGGGATCGCCCTGAACGATTTCGACGAATTTCACGCCGCCCCGCATTCCTCGGGCCGCCTATCGACAAGACCTCCCTGGGCCCGCTCGACCCCTAAGTAGCTGCTATTACGAAGAAATCTGCCCTAAGCATTCACGCCTACGCTGAAACAAGAACTATCGCGGCCAAAAGCGTTTCGCTTTCTGTGAAATAGCGTCCTGCTTCAGTCATTCACTGAAAAAGTGCAGGACTCACTCGCAGCCAAAGGCCGCGAAAAGCGAGGACATTTTGCCGGAGGGGGCGCAAGACATGACGTCCATGGTATTCACCGAGTTAACTAAGAGCTTATCCACTAGCGAAACTCATGACCCGGGATTGGCTACGGCCTGAAACAAACGAAGCGCAGTTGCCGCCCCAGTGACATTGTAGACATCAAAGCCGTGGTGGCTGAGGATCCGCGCGGCGTTATAAGAACGTAACCCGGACTGACAGAACACGTGTATGGGTCTATCCTTTGGCAGTTCATCCAGTCGCCCTCTTAGCTCATCGAGCGGAATGTGTACGGCAGAGCGAAAGCGCCCCAGGCGGTCCAGCTCTTGGCGGGAACGAACATCGAGCAGAAAGGCATCATCCGGCTTCGCCTGAACTACGTCTCCAGGCGCAACGGTCTTGACCAGCCCGTCCGCAACGTTTTGCATCATCATACCGGCCAGATTCACCGGGTCCTTGGCTGAACCGACGGGCGGCGCGTAGCAGAGCTCAAGCTCCGCGATCTCGTCGATCGTAAGCCCGCCTTTGATCGCCGTCGCTAGAACATCGATTCGCTTCTCCACTCCATCTTCACCGACGGCCTGAGCACCAAGCAGCGTCCTGCTCTGGGGATGAAATAGTAGTTTCATCGCTATGCTCTTCGCTCCGGGGAAATACCCGGCATGCGACCCAGGGAACAAATACAGGGGCACGTACGGTTTCTCCAGCCGACGCAGCTGCTTCTCGTTAGCACCCGTACAGGCAGCAATTTTAGAGAACACACGCACCACGGCCGTCCCAAGAGAACCGGCATAGCTTTTCTTCCGGGGGAGCAAAATGTTGTCGGCCGCCATCCGCCCCTGCCTGTTAGCCGGGCCCGCTAAAGCGATTAGCGCCTGCTGTTCCAGCGGGAGATGCCGCACTTCGACAGCGTCCCCCACGGCCCATATATGAGGGTCCGAGGTCTGCAGGTACTCATTGACCGCGATACCGCCGAGCTTGCCAATCTCGAGACCCGCATTCTTGGCAAGCGAGACATCCGGACGCACTCCAAGGCCGAGGATGACGAGTTCCGCCTCTACGACGCTCTGATCGTCAAGGATCACGCCTGTCGCGTGTTGACCCGCGTCGTCTGTGCGGATCCGTTCGAAACGCTTCATCAGCGTCAGTGTAAGATGCTTGCGAAGCTCCTCAGCCAGAATTCCCGCCATTTCGGGATCGAGAGGAGCGATGACCTGGTCGAGTGCCTCGACAAGGGTCACCTTCTGACCGATGCACGCAAGTTGCTCCGCCACCTCGACGCCGATATAGCCCCCACCGATAACCGCAGCACGCTTCACGGCGTGCTCGTCGATATAGGCGATAATGGCATCCATATCGCCTATATCACGAAGCGTAAAAACGCCGCGTGCGTTACTGCCTGGCACATTCGGACGGATAGGTCCGGCACCCGGAGACAAGATCAAGTCGTCATAAGCAATCTGCGAAATTGCCCCTACCTGGTCTTTCACGCGAACCGTCTTCGCATTTCGATCGATCGCGACGGCTTCGGTCCGAGTTCTGACGTCGAGATTGAACCGCTTCGCTAGCGATTCCGGCGTGTGCAGCAGGAGCTTCTCCCGCTGAGGGATTTCCTTGCCGATGTGGTAGGGCAATCCGCAGTTGGCAAACGAAACGTGGGGGCCCCGTTCGATGACAATAATTTGAGCATCTTCTGACAGCCGTCGTGCTCGTGCTGCAGCACTCGCCCCTCCGGCAACACCGCCGATGATTACAATACGTTTAGACATACGATTCTCCATCCTGTGAGAAGTATGATGGGGTTTATAACACCCGAACCGGCACGGAACCGCTCGTGTGTGGTGTCAGTTCCGCCTATTCCAAGGCATACGAGCGAGCAAGAGCCCCATGCCACACCAGTCCGTGATGCCGGCCAGGGTAAGGCCCAGCCCGACAAATCCGCTCAGGAGAAACCAAGTAGAGGAAACCGAGAAGCCGAGTACGACGCCAAGTAGAATAAGCAGGCCGGCTCCAATACGCACCTGCCGTTCGATTGAGATGGGCGGCCCGGCGACCGCAGTCGCACAGATCTCGAATCCGGATTGACGCCAACCGTCTGTTCCACCGGTCAACATTCCTACCTGCGGCACCCCCGCTGTTTGGGCCCGTTCGCAGGCCATCTTGGAGCGTGCTCCGGATTTGCACACGAAGATCAGCTCCCCGAGTTTACTTAACGGCTCAAGCGAGGCCGCGTCGATACACTCAAGCGGATAATTTATCGCCTGCGGAATATGCCCGGAAAGATACTCCTCAGGAGACCGCACATCGAACACCAAAAGCTTGTCTTTCGCTACCAGCTGCTGTTGCAGTTCTGCTGCCGAGATTGTTTTCATCACCCATCCTATCCAGGTTCATCGCTTCTATCAGGGTGCTGAAAAACTCTTCTCAGCAATCTGATAGTCGCTATCTTGCAGCAGGACGCAACCCTTGGGAATGGACTTCAAGCGGAATGCAACTTATGGAAACGCCAAGTAAAGAAAAACAGCGATCATCGCTACCCTGGAGCGCGAACCAATCGCCCTCCGGCGGGACCGGCTCCAGGACCCAGCTCGATTTCAAAGTCCGCCGCGCTTATCAGTTGCCGATTATGTTCAACCGCGATGACTGTATGGCCAGCCGCAGTAAGGCGGCGGAACAAGAGAATAAGCGACTCGATATCAGTGGGATGTAGCCCTTGAGTAGGTTCATCGAAAAGAAACAGCGTTGTGGTACTCCCGCGACGAAGGACATGCCTCAGCAAGCTGAGCCGCTGAAGTTCACCTGCTGAGAGTGTCGGTCCGGACTGCTGCAAAGTGAGGTAGCCCAAACCGAAATCCACCATCGCTTGCAACACCTGCTGCAACCCGGGAACGGTTTGATATATCCCCAACGCCGCCTCGGCGGTGAGGGCTAGAGTGTCGCCAATCGAGCGGTCCCGATAGCGAACTGCAAGCGTGGCAGGGGCAAAACGCCGTCCTCCGCACGACCGACAGGCACGCCGAAGAAGCTCAACCCGTGCTGCCCGGACAGTCTCGACTCCCTTGCCGAAACAATGAGGACATGCTCCTTCGCTGCAATTGAAACTGAAATGTCGTGGTGTCAGGCCGCGAACCTTGGCGTCAGGGGTCATCGCATAGAGCGCTCGAAGAGGCGCCATCGCACCCGCCAAAGTAGCGACTGTCGAACGGTAGCCAAGCTTCCCGATTCGTTCAGTTGTCTCTACCAGCACCGCCAGCGACTCCCAACCCTCCACTCGCGCAACTCCAAATGCTCGAGCAGCAGCAGGACCGATTGGAGACGCCAAACCTGTTGTATTTCGGACCTCGAGCAGACTGCGCAGCGCCGGTGCAAGACAGTCGAAGAGCAGAGTCGACTTTCCGGAACCGGAAACTCCGGTCACTACGGTGAACGCCTGCAGCGGAAAGTGAACGTCGATATCCTGCAAGGTGTGCTTCGACGCGCCAACAACCGTCATGCAATTCCGTAGCACCTGCCTCGTCTCGGGGGCTTTGGGCCAAGTAAAATTCGGTGCAAGATATGGCGCGCTGGCTGAGCCGGATATTCGAACCTCCTCTAGGGTCCCGGCGGCGCACACTTGCCCTCCCTCGGCGCCCGAACCGGGGCCAAGGTCGATCAGATAGTCGACCTGCCGCAGCAGAGCCGGGTCATGTTCGGTGACCACCACGGTGCCGTCCTTGGCGAGAAGCTTTTCCAAGGCAGCAAGCAACCTTGCGACATCGGACGGATGCAGTCCGGCCGAGGGCTCCTCAATAAGATACAGCACTCCATGAATATGACCGGCTAGCTCGCGAACCAGTGCAAGCCGTTGCTGTTCCCCTCCGGAAAGCGAACCAAGAGCTCGATGCAGCTCGAGGTATCCCGCCCCAAGCTCCACCACCCACTGTAACCGTTCACGACACTCCTCAGCTCCCCGGATGAGCGCCGGTTCGAGTTGACCCCCCTTGCCCAATCGATCAGAGGACAACTCGTGGCGTCGTTCAAGCAGTTGCGACAGCCATTTCAGCGCACGATCTGCGGTCCCGGTAAACACCTCGCCGAAAGTGCTTCCGCCCAGAACGCGCGTCCGCACATGGGGTTTCACTCTCGCCCCATCACATTCTTGGCATTGTGTCGGCACGGACCAGGATAGATTCGCTTCGCTGATTACACCTTGGCCATCGCAAACCGGACAGGCTGACCGAGATGTATAGTAGAAAAAGTCTGTTCTATGAATCTCCGGCTGCGGCATCGCGCAAGCTAGGCAGGCAAAGCGGAGCGAAAACGTCCTCACTTGGCTTGTTCCTTCCGCCATCTCAATTTCGGCGATGACTGAATCACTGCCGAGCTGACGCGCCATTTCCACTGCTTCGAGGAGCCGCGGCCCCGAAGAGCGCTTCAGCCGCAGTCGGTCGATAACGGCGAAACAATGAACATGCGGCTCTTCTAACTCCAGATAGAAATGCTCTGCACCTAGGTCGAGGACCGTCTCTCCTGCTCGCATGCGAGCCAATCCGTGGTGACGAAGTCTCTCGGCTGTCGAGCGAACACCCGAAAGATCGCACAGGCCGACGGGCGCTCGAAGCTCCACGGTTGAACCGTCGGAGTACGTCAATAACGCTTCCGCAATCTCCCGCGGACTCACTCCGACGACGTCCCCACCACAGGCAGTGCAGCGAGCTTCCCCAAGATGAAAAAACAGCTCGCTTAGAATCGGGTAGATGCCGACCTGGGTCGCTACCGATGTGCGGCCTGAACGGATCACCTTCGGTTGCACCGCAACGGGGAAAGAGAGTCCGGAAATCCAATCCGTTGGAGGAACTTCGATCGGCAGCCCCCCGTCTAACGTGGGCTGCCATCGACGACGCGCCTCCTCGTAGAGCACACCGAATACCAGGCTAGACTTGCCCGAGCCGGAGGGACCGCTCACCGCTGTAAGCCGCCCCTTGGGTATCGCAACCGAGATATCTTTCAGGTTGTTGGCACGAGCTCCCCGCACCTCGATCGCCTTTCCCGCTTCGGATGGAAGAGACCGCCGGGGAGAAGCCATGCTAAAGAAGCTGATCGCGAATCGAAGCGACCCTGTCCTCAACAAGACTTCGATACTCGGAAAGGCGGTCGGCAGAATCGGCCTCGAACCGCATGACCAGCGCCGCCTGTGTATTGGACGCACGGACAAGGCCCCACCCGTACGGAAAGGTGATGCGCGCGCCGTCGAGCGTATTCACTTCAAATTCCGGAAAACTCTTCTGAGCCGTTTCGACCACTCGAAACTTGACCTCGTCCGGACAATCAAATCTCAGCTCAGGCGTCGAGAACACGGGCGGCACATCCGCCAGCAGGTCGCTGACACTGCCCTCGGTGTGGCTCAAAATCTCGACCAGACGCGCTGTCGCGTGGATCGCATCATCAAATCCGTAATAGCGGTGCACGAAGAACACATGGCCGCTCATTTCTCCGGCGAGTTCCGCATCTAGCTCCTTCAACTTGGCCTTGATGAGACTGTGGCCGGTTTTCGCCATCACAGGCTTCGCACCTGCTTTTTCCAGCTCGCGAAACACCACCTCCGAACATTTAACATCGCCGATGATCGTGGGATGCTCGACATGCTTCACCAAGTGACGACCGTAGATCAGTAGGAGCATGTCGCCGTAAATCGGCTCTCCTTTTTGGTCGATTACGCCAATTCGGTCGGCATCACCGTCATAGCCGATCCCGAGGTCCGCTCCCTCCTCCACCACTTTGCGGCGAAGCTCCACGATGTTTTCGAGCTCGGTCGGATCGGGATGATGGTTCGGAAAAGTACCGTCTGGTTCCGTGTACAGTTCGAGCACTTCACAACCAAGCGCGCGAAGGACCTCGGGACCTACAAGGCCCCCGACACCATTCCCGGCATCTACCACCACTTTCAGCTTGCGCTGCCCCATCTCAGGCCGCGAGCGTTCAACAAGGTCAGCAATGTACGGCGCGCGAGCATCGAATTGCTCCGGCTCCGGACCGGCTGTTGGGATAAATCCGCCGGCACGATGCGTAGCGATACGCTCCCGTAGATCTTGAATTGCCGTCCCACTGAGGGTCGTGCGGCCAATCATCATTTTGAAACCGTTCTGGTCCGCCGGGTTGTGACTTCCCGTGACCTGAATCCCACCGTCAAGCGCACGTGAAAATACTGCATGGTAGAGCTGCGGCGTCGGTCCCATGCCGCAGTCAACGACAGCAACTCCCGCATCCTGCAAGCCTGCCATCAATGCGGCTGCAAGTTTCTCGCCCGACACTCGGCAATCGCGCCCGACCGCAATGCGAACCCCCGTACCCGGCGCCCGTTCGAACGTAGCGTGAGCCTTTGCGCCAAACGCTCGGCCGAGCTCTCGAGCGAATTCCTCATCGAAGTCACTATCGACGACACCACGGATATCGTATTCGCGGAAAATTTTATCTTTTGCCAGCACAAGTCCTCCAGCAGTTGTGGCAGCGGCGACAGCGACACCGCCTCGAATCAGATTTTCATCTCGACGTGATACTTTTTGGGAAGCTCAGTGTTAAGAAACTGGTTTACCTCTTCCTTGAAGCGCGCCTCGAAGAGTTCTTTGCGGATCTCCTCCTTGAACTTCGAGTCGGGCGTTAGTCCTTCTCCTGCCGGTGTGGCCGCAAAAATGTACACTCCCTGCGGCGTTTCGACGATGTCACTTATCGCCCCGGGCTCTAGATCTCGAATTGCGTCGCGAATTTCTCCTCGCAGCTCGCTCGGATCGACGTAGCCTAAGTCGGTATAGTATTCTCCGGCGATTTCCTGCCATGGCGCACCGGTGGTCAGACGATCCCGGATCAGCCCCATCCGCGCACGAAGCAGCTCACGATCCTCGGCTTGCGGATTGGCTGCAATAAACACCTGTTGTAGGCGCACACTGCCCTGCTCAGGCAACAGTTCGGGTCGTTCCTTGAGATAGCGCTCCACGTCTACATCCAGCACGTTCACCTTTGCCCGCACCTTCTGCGCCATGACTCGTGCCCGCACGATGTCGTTCCGAACTTGAGCGACATACTCGTCGTAGGTCAGCCCGCGATTGGCCAAGATGCTATTGAAGCCGTCACTGTCGACTTGATTCTGGCGCTTGATTTCGTCGATATACGCTTCAATTTCGTCGTCGGCGACGGTGATGCCGGAATCTTCCGCTTCTTTGGCAAGCATCCGCTCCGCTACAAGTTCACGGAGATACCGCTGGGTCTCAGGGGTAGGGTCAAGGAAACTTTCCGGCGGAGTTCCACCCTGAGCAAGGATGTGCCTTCGTAGATCGCTTGCGGAAAGCGGTTCACCGTCAACTGTCGCCAAAACCATGTCGAGGACAATTTCGCGCGGGGCAAGCGCTCGAGGCGTGGGTTCATCCGACGATAGCGCTCCGCCCGCCAACGGCTCAGGCAACAAAGATGCATCTTCGGCAAGCGCCCGGCCGGAGAAACACAGTAAGGCCATCGAGATAATCGCTACCAACTTCATTTTTGATTGTCCTGTCTAGATGTATGGTCCTGTCTAGAGTATCGCTCAGTCTCAACACCTGCCCTTTTATACTTGAAGCGCTCGGAGCCGGGCGAAGTAAAATGTCCTGTCGGAAACAGAACGGAACGAAAAACCGGTATTTCGGTCTTGCCTGCGCAGGAAAATCGTCTCCTGCACCCAACCTCACGTCCCCCAAAGCGACGGTTGAAGTCATAGGGATATAACTCAGCTTAACCCCCGGTTTCAACAGTCCGGGGTTGACGCTGGCTGATTGAGGATCTGAAACACCACGGGTGCCTCTACCTGCTTCCGAAATCTCCAAGCAGTCTCTCCAGCTCCCGACGAAGCTCCAAGGGGCGCTCCACCGCCCGCTCGTCCAACTCCCAACTGACG
Organism: Bdellovibrionales bacterium; assembly: GCA_020434415.1. Classification (GTDB taxonomy): domain Bacteria; phylum Bdellovibrionota_C; class UBA2361; order SZUA-149; family SZUA-149; genus JAGRAW01. The sequence goes on along the minus strand of JAGRAW010000008.1, from coordinate 6,689 downwards.
ACGCCGGAAGGACTCACCTTCAGACGGCCGTGCGAACGTCTCACTGCTGCCTTAAGGGCTTCTACATCCAGTTTGACGTCCTGATGAAACGAAAAGCTCAGACGGCCACCGCGGAAGTTAAGACGGACGATGCCCGCATCTCTTGCGAATGCCCGAAGCACCATCAAATCAATCAACAGATATACCTCGTCCGGCGGGTTACCGAAGCGATCTTCGATTTCCGCGAGTATCTCGTTTCCCTCGACCTCACCTGACACTTCGATGAGACGCTGATAGAGCAGTAGACGTTCCGCCACATCGGGAATGTAGAACGGCGGAATGTGCGCCGGGAATCCGACGTGGAGCTCCGGATCGATCCGCGGACGTGTGGCCGCTTGCCCGCTTCCTCGCTCGCGTTGGGCTTTGATTTCGGCAACAGCTTCCTTGAGAATCCGAGAATAAAGCTCGTATCCCACGAGGCTGATATGGCCTGACTGGTCTTTGCCCAGTAAATTACCTGCTCCACGGATTTCCATGTCTTGCAGCGCAAGTCGAAACCCTTCGCCGAGGTCGTCGAGTGATTGGAGCACAGCTAGACGTTGACGGGCTTCGGCTTTCAAGGCCTTAGGATCGGAGACCAGCAGATATGCGTAGGCCCGCCGGGAGCTTCGTCCGACACGCCCCCGAAGCTGATACAGTTCGGCAAGGCCGAACATATCGGCGTTGCGGATGATAATCGTATTCGCGTTCGGAATATCAAGTCCGGACTCGACGATCGTGGTAGAGATCAGTACATCCGCCTCATGCTTGATAAAGCGGTGCATCACCGATTCAAGCTCGCGCTCCTTCATCTGGCCATGGCCGACGAGCACTCGGGCCTCCGGCACAAGATCGGCCACCTCGTCGGCAACCTGTTGAATGGTACCGACCCGATTGTAGATGTAAAAGACTTGCCCGCCACGACTCAGCTCCCGAACAACCGCCTCACGGACGATATTCGCTTCGTATGGCGCGAGATAGGTTCGAATAACCTGCCGGTTCACAGGGGCCGTCGCGATCAGGCTCAAGTCTCGGATGCCGGAAAGCGACATGTGGAGCGTACGGGGAATCGGCGTGGCCGTAAGTGTGAGTACATCAACATCTGCTCGAAGTCGCTTGAATTTCTCCTTGTGGGCAACCCCGAAGCGATGCTCTTCGTCAATGATCAAGAGGCCAAGATCTTTGAACTGCACGTCCCGCTGTAGTAGCCGGTGCGTTCCGATAATGACGTCGATTTTCCCTTCGGCAAGTCGCGCGAGGGTCGCCTTGTTCTCTGCCGCAGAGAAAAAACGGCTTACGCAGCCGATGGCGACTCCCGTGTGCTCGAAGCGCTCACGAAAGCTCGCGTAATGCTGATCTGCAAGGACCGTAGTCGGCACAAGCACAGCAGCTTGCTTTCCTGCAGTCGCCGCCTTGAATGCCGCACGCATCGCCACTTCGGTTTTTCCGTAGCCGACATCACCGCACACCAGCCGATCCATCGGACGTTCACGAGCCATATCTTCCAGCGTTGCTTCAATCGCCGCTAGCTGATCCGGGGTCTCCTCGAAGGGAAACGAAGAACCGAAATCCAGGTCGTAAGTGTTTACAGGACCGAAGGAAAAGCCGGGGGCCATTTCCCGCTCGGCCATCACCTGCACGAGCTGACCGGCGAGATGTGCCACGTTCTCGCGGACCTTACTCTTCGTCTTCTCCCAAGTCTTTCCGCCGAGCTTTGTCAGCGCAGGCTGCTTCCCTTCGACGGCACTGTATTTTTGCACCTTGCCGATATTTTCGACCGGCACGTAAAGCTTGGCTTCCGCGGCATACTCGAGCTCGAGGAAGTCGCCAATTTTCCCTTCGACACGAAGCTGCTTCAGTCCGCGGTAGATCCCGATCCCGTAATCGAGATGTACGACATAGTCATCCTCGGCAAGCTGCGCTACGGAGCTCAGAAACCGACGGACGCTCCGAGCGGCAGGCGCAGCGCGGCGGACCGGTAGATCAGGAAAAATTTCACGCTCGGAAATGATGCCCCAGCGTTCTTCGGGAAGACGAAACCCCTCGCTGATCGTGCCCGTGAGCAGTGCAACGTCGGGCAATCGCTCCTTCGCACAGGTAGCCTGTCGCCATTCGGAGAAGGAGCCATGGAAGGTGTCGACTGGTACCTCGTACGGCTCGAGTAACTCCCGCACTCGCACTCCTCGCTGCTCCTGACTGACGCTGATGGCGACACTTTCGCCGTCGGCGATTCTTCGCGTCAGGGCTTCAGCCAGCGGTTGCAGCGGACGCTCGCTTTGACGAGCAGCACGAAGTGCCCCGCGAAGGGTTTCGTTCGTGGCGAAGCGCTTGTTCCCCTGCGAAGCATCGCGCTCAGCTACAGGCGGCTCGGTTGCGGCGCTGCTGAGCAATTCCATGGCGTTGAAGGCGTGCGTCATGCGCGACCGAGCTGATTCGACGAAGCGGTCTGCACTGTCAAAGGCTGCTTCCGCAGGCGGAAACAACCTTCCCTCTTCATGAGCCCGGTGCCGGCGTTCTTCGACCAAGGCTTGAAACTCGTCCGCAGAACGTTCCACCCCTGCCTCATCGATCACGACAACCGGGGCCCCAGGAGGTAGATAGTCCCAAACAGTCGCCAACTGCTCCAGCAGCAGCGGCTGAAGATGCTCGATACCCGGCCACGCTACGCCGGTTTGCAAAGCATCCTCTACGGTCTTACTCGCAGCACGGGGAAGCGAGAGCTCCGATGCCCGATCGCGAAGCGCATTCAGCATCGCATCCCGGTCCGACGAGACGAATAATTCGCGAACCGGCAACACGGAGAAACGCGTCACCTGATCATGCGAGCGTTGGGTCGAAGAATCGAACCGCCGAATGGATTGCACTTCGTCACCGAAAAGCTCAACGCGAACCGGATAGACGCTTCCCGGCGGAAATAGATCGACGACCGCACCGCGAATCGCCATCTGTCCGGTCTCCTCGACCAGCGTGCTTCGTCGATACCCCCCTTCGTCGAGCTTCTCGATGAGCTCCTCTCTATCAAGCTCGGCACCGACTGCAAGCTCGAGCACGGACTGCCGAAGAAAGTTCGGCGGAGCGATGCGCTGCATCATGGCTTCCACGCTCGCGACCACAATCGCAGCACTGCCCCGCGTAAGCTCGTATAAAGCGTAGAGACGAGCCGCCGAAACGTCCGGCGCCGGCGAAAGACCGTCGAACGGGAGAACTTCCCAGCCGAACAACGGAATGACCTGATGCTGTGGTGGAGCGAGAAACCGTGCATCGCTCAAAAAAAGCTCGCCGGCCCGGCTGTTTTCAACGACAACCAACACCGGACCTCCCCCACTCGTCGATGCCAGGTCCAGCACCTGAAGTGCGGTCGCACCGCTCCCGAGACCTAGGTAGCGTAGGCTTTGCAGAGACTCGGTCTGTCTGTTCGGAGAAGCAGCTACCATGGGATTTCAGTGCGAATCGGTCGATTCCTCCTTCCTGGCACTGGGATATTTGAAGTCATTTCACGCAATCAGGGGCTTCAACGGAAGTCTCCGTCGGGGTATAATCAAATTGGTAAATGCCTTTCGCGGCACTCAGCCGCGATGTGTTTTTAGCCTACCGACCGAGTAGGACCTGGACACTAGCAAGGCATCGTCCCGTATGGGAAGCGCTCGGCTGGAGAACGCACTTCTCGTGATTGCGAAGTCCATGCTGGTTGGTCGTTTATGTGGTGGAGGTAGTAGCGTGGGCAAGCGTAAACAACAAAACTCTGATCAATTACACCGGCTGTCTAACCAATTATCCTGGCTGTCTGACCAACTACACTACCTGATGGATACCCGCGAGCAACCCGAAAAGGGCGCAACGATGATCGAGTACGTGATGCTCGCGGCCGTAATTGCCGTCGTCTGTATCGCGGGAGTCACCTTTCTCGGGACAGAGGCCAGCTCGATGTTTTCCGATGCCGGAGAAGGGTTCTGTAACGGGCCGGTCTGCTAAGCAACAGAGCTGCCCCTCGCTCCAGTCGCCCCCGCCAGTGCTGAGCGCCGACAAAAGTCCTTCGGATCCAACGACTTAAAACTATCACGCTTTTGCGTTCACCGAGAGCTTAAGCTTCCGGCCGTTCTCTTCGACATTCTCTATGGGGGTCTGTGAAGCAACGCATTACGCACGTCTGCTTATCGGAAGCAACACATGGATATAACGCAGCTTCTTACTTTCTGTTTCCAACAGGGCGGATCCGATCTGCACATCAGTGCAGGTGAGCCCCCGATGATTCGCGTCGACGGCTCAATGCGAAAGGTCAAGGTACCTGCGCTCTCCACGGAACAAACCCAATCGATGCTCTACGACATCATGGGCGATCAGCAGCGCAAGGTCTTCGAAGAGCGCTCCGACATCGACTTTTCGATCGAGCTGGGCGACACCGCCCGCTTTCGCGTCAACATTTTCCGTCAACGTCGCGGTATGGGTGCTGTCTTCCGTATCATTCCAACCAAGATTCTCACCCTGGAACAATTGGGCATGCCGTCGATTCTGGCAAAGCTTACGCGAAAGGAAAAAGGCTTGATTCTCGTAACCGGACCGACCGGTTCAGGGAAGTCAACCACTCTCGCGGCGATGATCAACCTAATCAACGAAGAGCGCGAAGATCACATCCTCACTATCGAGGATCCGGTCGAATTCGTTCATCAATCCAAGAAATGCCTCGTGAACCAGCGAGAGGTCGGACCTCACACACAGAGCTTCGCCAATGCCCTTCGGGCGGCACTGCGCGAGGATCCGGATATCATACTTGTCGGTGAAATGCGCGACCTGGAAACTATCCAGCTTGCACTCACTGCGGCTGAGACCGGCCACTTGGTAATGGGAACACTCCACACATCGAGCGCGCCCAAGACCATCGACCGTATTATCGACGTTTTTCCGCCCAGTCAGCAAGCTCAGGTGCGTGCAATGCTCGCGGAATCCCTTCAGGCTGTCATTACGCAGACCTTGTGTAAAAAGATCGGGGGTGGCCGGGCGGCCGCGCTTGAGATCATGATCGGCACAAGTGCTGTGCGCAACTTGATCCGCGAGGCGAAAATTCACCAACTCCCTTCGGTGATCCAGACCAGCCAGGCTGTGGGCATGTGCACTATGGAGTCTTCAATTCTCGAGCTGGCGCACAAGAATTTGATTACCCATGAGCACGCCATCGAAAAATCCGGCAATCCCAATCTATTTGGCGACCACTCCGCACCGAATGGCGCAGCAGGCAAGCCGTCTTCCATCAACTACGGACGCTAGGCACCAAGGCTAGGCCATGCTCGACATCAAGAAATTACTGACAGTCATGAACGAACACGATGCTTCGGACCTGTATATCACGGTCGATAGCCCGCCGTGTTATCGCGTCAATGGCGTCGTCCGACCGGCGGGGAACCGCTGCCTCGACCCGGAGGATACCGAGCGGCTCGCGATGAGCATCATGAACGAGCGGCAACAACGCGAATTCGAAGAGTCTAACGAGCAGAATCTGGCACTCTACTACCCCGCTCTTGGACGGTATCGGGTGAATGCGTTCCGTCAGCGCGGCTGCGTCGGTATGGTAATTCGGCAGATAAAAAGCGATATCGCCACTCTCGACGATCTGAGTCTGCCCGCCGTGCTCAAAGAAGTTGCCATGGCAAAGCGGGGACTGGTTCTCTTTGTAGGTGCGACAGGTTCCGGTAAGTCGACCTCTCTCGCTGCGATGATTGATTATCGAAATACGAATCAAGCCGGCCATATCATTACGGTCGAGGATCCGATCGAGTTCGTGCACGTCCACAAAAAATCCATCATCACCCAGCGGGAGATCGGCATGGATACGGACAATTACCATTACGCGTTGAAAAACGCGCTACGCCAAGCACCCGACGTCATTCTGATCGGCGAAATACGTGACTTGGAGACAATGGAGGCCGCAATTACCTTCGCCGAGACAGGTCATCTCTGCTTGGCAACGCTTCATTCAAACAACGCCAACCAGGCGATGGAGCGAATCATGAACTTCTTTCCCCAGGAACGTCACAAGCAAATCTACCTTCAGCTGAGCCTCAATCTACGCTCGATCATCAGTCAACGACTCGTCCGATCGGTCGACGGCAATCGAATAGCTGCCGTCGAAGTGCTGCTCGGAAGCCCCCGGATCAAGGATCTGATTCACAAGGGAGAAATCGCCGACATCAAGGAGGCGATGGAGAAGGGCACCACGATTGGCATGCAGACCTTCGACCAACACCTGTTCGAACTCTACAGCGAAGGCAAGATAACGCTCGAAGAAGCGCTACGAAACGCCGACAGCGCCAACAATCTACGCCTACGCATCAAGCTGAACGAAGACTCCATGGGCGAAGATCAACCGGCAGCCTTCTCGCCCAAGACAAACGCTTCAAGCGAGACCAAAAAATCCGCTGAGGACGACCTGAAACTACACCTCGACTGAACGCTCAAGCTCCTTCAGCTCCCGACTCGACCTGCGACCCCCAGCTTCAACGCTGTTGAAGCCCGCACAGGTCTCTGAGACTAGCCCCCCCGCAAGACCAGTACCCCCAGAAACATTCCTGACATTCCGGCGAATAGTAGTGCATGGGATACCATCCGCGCTTCGAAGTCGCCGACCAGGGAAACCTCGTCACCACCAACACCAAGCATGCCGAGCTCTGGTTTGCCAA
>JAGRAW010000089.1 GCA_020434415.1 Bdellovibrionales bacterium | reverse complement strand
AAGGGGCGCCTGCACCTTCTCTACTCCCTAACCCCACGACTCCCGGAGTGTTTCTATGCTTCAACTGAAGCTACACGGCACCGCCAGACGCAGGTTCTTCTCGGGGAGCAGGGATCTTGCGGTCCAGATTCGTATGACCGCGCCTGAGGCGCTGATTCCAATCGACCTCCTCCTCGAGCACTTACTCCGGGATGCTCCGGCAATTCTTCCCCCGCTGGCGGAAACCGAAGTTCGGGAAGAAGGCGGGAAAACTGTCTACATCATCCGCAATGCCCGCGGTCGACCCGCCGAGTCGTTCCGAGACACGACACCGCACAACCCACTGCAAAACCGCGAACCTCGAGAAGAGGAGTTTTTTTACTCGGACGGCGAGGTCCTGATGCCGCCGCGACTGCTGAAAGACTTTCCTCAGTCGGTCGACGAGCTGGAAACCGTCCCGTTTCAATACCGGGTAAACTCGAGCTTCGACAGCTTCACAGACCGCGGAGAGATTCTTCACCGCTTGGAACCGCGAGCAACCGATGCACTTCGGGAGCTGTTCCCCGGGATATCGTTTCGCAGAATTACCCAGGTCCTTCCGCTTCGACTTGATCAGATTCGTCTCGGCTTCGAAGCCTATCAAACCCGGTTTCTAGGCTCGACGCTCGGTTTGATCCCCGACATCAAACGACGGTTGTTTCTCGAGATGACGCCGCAGAGGCTCTACCTGTTTATGGAAGAGGAGCGTGCAACCGGAAGCAGTCGGCTACCGCTTGAACAGGTCGGGATTCTCCGAGCATTAGATGGAGCGCTCGACACGCTGGGACTCTACCAAGGCTTTTACCGCAACGTGCAAGAACAAATGCCGAGCTAGCCGGTAAGGTGTTTCTGCGGCAAAAGTTTTCCATCAGACGCATCGAATATTAAGATGCTTAAGCCACCCTTAATTCGAGAGTGAAATAATGCAGATTCTTCTTAAGCTCCGTTCGTTCGCGCTTTTCCTGGTTGCCTGCGCGTGTGTTAGCGCGTGCACCTCCGAAACTCGCGACCTGTTGGAGCTGGAAACGGATCCTCCGTCGCGTAAGCCAATCGATGTCTCACGCACAGGGGTGAACAATTTTTTCGTCGACCGCGAGTTCGGCAGTATCCCCCAGCAGTACTCCGAGATCCGAAACACGCTTGGCCTGCGTTATGTGAGAGTGCTCTTCGCTTGGACCGATGATGTTCAACCGAGCCCGAACACGCCACCGGACTACAATTTTTACGACAACATCATCGCCAACGTTCCCTCGGGAGTAGATGTGCTGATCACTGTCGTGCATACACCGAGCTGGATGGCTTCTTCGTCGAACTGGATCAACGGCGATCCTCGAGTGACCTGGGTCGAGCGGTGGCTCCGCCCGACTGTCCAACGCTATGCAGGGCAACCGGGAGTCATCGGTTGGCAGATCTGGAACGAGCCGGATAACACGGTAGTGCCTTCCGACTCGGCTCTGCAATTGACCGATCCGCAGAACTACTTCGATCTCTTGGCGCTCGGCTCTCAGGTCGTGCGTTCGAACGATCCGACACGGCTGGTGGTCAGCGCAGCAAGTCGATCCATTCAGCAAAACAGCAGAGACAACCTCAACTACAACAAACAGCTCCAAGATTTAGGCGCGGAGAACTTGGTCGATATTTGGGCAATCCACTACTACGGCGAGCAGTTCGAACAGGTCATTATCAGCGGCGGAGTTGCCGACTTCGTCAACAGCCTTCGCGTTCCCGTGTGGGTCACCGAGTCCGGCGAGCAGGGACCGGACCGACAACTTCAGTATGTCGAGACCGTATGGCCGTTTCTCGATGAAGAAATGCCCGGCAAGATCCAACGCTTCTACTACTACCAGTTTGGCGAAACGGGACCTCCGGAAAGCAACTTCGGCTTACGCATGAACGGCCCCGTATTCGTTTCCAACCTCTATACGCATTTAAGCGAGCGCTAGAGCTGACGCGACTACCATGGCGAACCAGGATGCGGCGGGCGGTGAGAGCTATGATTACGACTTGCTCGTAATCGGGAGCGGACCTTCGGGGCAGAAAGCTGCGATACAAGCAGCGAAGCTCCGAAAGCGAGTGGCGATTGTCGAGGCCGGACACACGCTGGGGGGAGTCTGCACGAATACCGGGACCATCCCCAGCAAATCGTTTCGCGAGGCGGTGCTATACCTCACAGGGTTTCGTGAGCGCTCGATTTACGGTTCGGCCTACCGGGTGAAGTCGCGCATCACGATGGACGACCTGACGTATCGGATCTCCAATATCGTTCGCCACGAAAATCAAGTCATCGAGGATCAGCTCTCCAGAAACCGGATAGAGATCCTTCACGGCATTGCGACGTTTCTTGATCCGCATACCGTGGCCATTCAGGGCACCAACTTTTCAGCCAAAAAAACCGCGCGTTACATTGTCATCGCCGTAGGTACTCGCCCTTTCCATCCCCCCGGGTTCGAAGTCGACGGCGAGAAGATACTCGACTCTGACGATGTGTTGTCGCTCAAGGAACTCCCTCGCAACATCACGGTCGTCGGCGGCGGTATCATCGGCATGGAATACGCCTCCTGGTTTTCCGTGCTGGGCGTAAAGGTCACGCTGGTAGAAGCGCGACATCAGTTGCTGAGTTTCGTCGACCGAGAAATCGTCGAAGCGCTGAAGTATCAACTGCGCGGATTGGGGATGACTCTCCGTGTGGGGGAGGAAGTGTCGCGCGTCACTCGTCGCGACGACGGACAGGTGGAAACCTACCTCAAGAGCGGGAAGAAGATCGTCTCGGAAGCGGTGCTTATTTCGGCCGGTCGCCAGGGCGCGACCGACACGATGAATCTTTCTGCCGTCGGTATCAATCCGGACAAGTACGGCCGCATCAAAGTGGACGAGCACTTCCAAAGCGAAGTGTCCAATATCTACGCCGTAGGTGATGTCGTCGGATTCCCTGCACTTGCTTCGACCGGCATGCAGCAGGGTCGTCTAGCCTCATCCCACGCCTTCGGCATCGAAGATGAAAGTCGGGATATTCCGCTTCCTTTCGGTGTTTGGACGATACCGGAGATTTCTTTGGTTGGAGAAACGGAAGATAGTCTGACCGAAAAAGCGGTCCCTTACGAAACCGGCGTCGCTCGCTACCGAGAGATCGCTCGCGGGCTGCTCATCGGCGATGAGAACGGCATGCTCAAGATTCTGTTTCATCGCGAGACGCATCAGCTGCTCGGCATTCACGCCATGGGCGAGGGTGCTGTCGAGATTTTGCACCTCGGCCAAGCGGTGCTGCACCTCAAGGGCGGGCTCGAGTACCTTACGTCGGGAGTATTCAACTACCCCACGCTTACCGAGTGTTACAAGGTAGCCGCACTGGACGGCCTGAACAAGATTCGGGAATAGTTCCGTCCGGCCGGTGGCTGATGATGGCTTCGACAACACCTGACATCCTGCTGGTCGACGATGACGAAGCGGCTTTGCGATCGTTGGAACGTTCCCTCGCTCGTTTGGCGCCGGAGACTCGCGTGCACACCGCCACCAGTGCCGAACGAGCGCTGACCCTTGCCGCCGAACATCGTCCTCAGGCTGCCGTCGTGGATCTCACGATCGATCCCGTCATCGGGCCAGAGTCCGGCCTCGACCTCATCGGACGACTGCAGCAGCTCGATGCCACACTGCGCCTGATTGTACTCACCGGACACGGCGCAAATGAAATGGGCGTTCAAGCCATCGAACGCGGGGCCGCAAGCTTTGTCGAGAAGCCGGCAGATCCGCCGCATCTGGCCGCGCTGATCCGAGACGCCGTTACGACCTCCTCGGTACTTCGACAACGCTTCTACGGAACGGATCTACCGGAGCATCTCGCGAAGCTCACCGGACTTACGACCCGAAGCGAACGCATGCGGCCCGTCATCGAAGCGATTGCCTACGCGGCTACGACGGATCAACCGGTCTTACTGATTGGTGAAACCGGCACCGGCAAGGGCGTGGTAGCGCAAGCGCTCTACAAATGTAGCGTGGACCGCAAAGGGCCGTTCGTGCGCTTTCAGTCGAGCCACGTCGCCAAAGACCTCGTCGCGAGCGAACTCTTCGGCCACCAGCGGGGAGCGTTTACGGGGGCGACCGAAGACCGGCGGGGTCTGATCGAAGAAGCCCACCTTGGCACTCTCTTCATCGACGAAGTGGACGAACTGCCGAATCAGACGCAGGTGTTGTTGCTGCATGTAATTCAAGAAGGAGTCTTCCGCCGAGTCGGATCGAACAAGGAACGCACATCCGACTTTCGCCTGATTGCCGCGACCAACCGCCCGCAGGCGCGTCTCCTTGATGAAGGCGTGCTGCGCAAAGACTTCTATCACCGTATCGCCCACTTCACGATTGAGATTCCCCCGCTTCGTGAACGCCTCGAAGACATTCCCCAGCTTGCCCAACAGTGCATCGATGACCTTGCCGGACGTCGTCGCCTCTCGGTTCGCGGAATTGCCGCGGATGCCCTCACCAGGCTTGGCAGCTACAGTTGGCCGGGAAATGTGCGAGAGCTTCATGCAGTAGTCGAAGGCGGCGCTTACCGAGCGGCCTATCATGGCCGCCGCACCATTCAAAACGATGACCTGGAACTGAGAAGAGACAGTCAACGAAATTCCTTTGCCGGCAGATCATTTCGCGAGCTGGTGCGTCAGTACGAAGTGGACTTGGTGCTCGAAGCGCTCCGTCAGCACGATGCGAACCAGAGCAGAGCCGCGGAGAGTCTCGGGCTCGACCGGAGCACGCTCCGTCGCATTTTGAAGCGTCTCGAGAAGTAGCTAGGTCTGTCCGCGGACAGCGCAACCTCACCCAGCAGTCGGTAGTGATCCCGGCTCTCTACGGAACCTCCAACCGATTTCCCGCGGACCATTGCTCGCTACCACCCTTATGACGCCGACTGTTGCGACCCAGCCGCAAGAGGCAAATAAGCGTGCGCTCGTGACGGGCATCCATAACCGTCTGTAGGGCAATGACCTACGAGCGCAACAACTGTCCACATAGAGCAGCTGCGCCTTCACCGCCGACCGCTTCCTCCGGGCTCCGGATCATTCCTTTTCTTCCAGCAGGGTGGTCAGCACTGACACGAGATCCGGAAATTCCTTGCCGGAGACAGAACGCATTATTGTGCCCGATGCCCGCTGCTTCGTCAGAAGCGCTTCGAGAAATAGCGTCCTTCGATCCTGCAGATCCGTCGGCTCAAGCGAGTCAGCGCTCATATTCTCGAGCACACGCGTAAATAGATCTCGCTCGTTCGGAACGACTGCTGCTGCCTTGAAGAGGGCGGTATCGATGGCGTCGCCGATGAAGTGCGCTGCTTCCAACTGTGGAATCTGCCACATCACCAGACCTTCATCGACGGCAACAATCGCAACGAGGCTGACGTTCTTTCCATACACGTACTCGGCGATGACAGCTTTGTAGCCGGAATACAGGTTCTCCCAAAGCATTCGGTAGATCTTGACCGATTCACCCACGTCCGGGTACGCATGGAGGAACCAGACATTCGTGTGAGGGTACCGCATCACTTCCGTCGCCGGAACCCGCTTCAGGATATTGACACCCTGAACGGCCAGCAGATCGGTCATGAAGGACGTGTACTCACCCGCCTGTTGCTCGTCGAGAGGAGTAAGCATCGGTTCCTGCTTGCCCTCCTTGAGCTCCAGGAAGAGCTGCGTTCCGTTCGTCCCTGCTTTCGCCTCCTTCTTACCGCGCGGCGCGTCCTCTACGACTCCGGCCTCTTCCTCCGCCGTTCCCGACGCCTCCTTCTGTGGCGGAGCTTTCGGATCTGCGACGACCCGAAGAACTCGCATGACCGTCTTCTTGCTGGCCGACACGCCGAACTCTGCCACACTGTAGCCGCGTAGATAGACAGTTGCGCGTTTCAGTGGGCTTCGCCCTTTCGTTGCATCTTTAGGGACAGTTTCCTTCGGACCGCCCTCGGGTGACTTGGTGACCGTTGCCTTCTTTGCCATAAAACACCTCATTCAAAACCAGGGACATTGTGAAACGTACGACTCGCGAACGGCCGGCCGAAGCCAACGTCGAAAAACGCATTAGCCCATCACGAGGCGTGGACTGCTCCACGTCTCGTGACAGCGCACCTTCTTCCCGATGTGAGATATTTTACAGAGCTACGCTGGCGGTATTACCACCGTTTGAGCGCACATTCCATTATGCCCGTCATGCGGGTCCGTAGGTGACGGCAAGAAGAAAACCGGCAGATCCATCGTTTTCACTATCAGGCTAATTGACCGACTGTATCAATCGACCTGCAGACGATTCTTCCTTCGCTCACGGCCTCTAAGAAATTGCCACTTACATGCGTGCAACTGCGAAGCGGTTCATTGGAACAACGGACGCATCGTACCAGCGGCTCCGGGGCAGCAGCGATTTTTCTTTGCGTGATCGTAGGAATTTCGTCAGAATTGCAGGCTATGCGACAGAACATCCTCTTTCTTCTGGTTTTCGTGACGGGCTGCACCTCCGAGCATGTCGAGCTTGGCGCGGGCCCACGGAGTCGGGCTGCGGGGCAGAGCACGGCAAATCAAACCACAGCGGAAGCTACAGCGTCCGGAACCGGCACGAACACTGCTCCGCAACCTGAAGCCCTCAGTGCAGAGTGTGCCCAATTGGTGACGACTCCTCCACGAGGACTCGCTTGCCTCCATTGTACCCAGCCGGAGGCAAGAAATTCCGCACGCCAGATTGCAGATGTCTTGAGCGACTCGTGTCTCGCTTCGCCCGCGATCAACTACCTCGTTGACGGCACGTTCGGGTTTGATGAAACCTTCTTGACAGATCAGATTACCCAACTGACAGAAGGTGGACGCCAGCTTTTCGTCACATTCTACCTCGCCAACGGCCCGGCTCAGCGCCAGTACGACATCACTGTCGTTGAAGGCTTCGGTGCACGAATCGATCCCGAAGAGTTTCGCTACCGGATCCAGCATGACCCGGCTTTGCAGGGGCGATACCAGTCGCTGGTCGATCGTATTGTCCCGGTGGTGCGCTACGCGCTTCAGCGAGGAGCTGCGGTCTCTTTGATACCGATGTTGGAAGACAATCTTTCCGACGAGGCCTTTCGCGCGATGGCCGAGCTACTGCTCGCTGTAATTCCGCCAGACCTGACCGTAGCAGTAGGCAGAAATCCCTGTCCGGGATGCTATAGCGGTAACGATCACGGTATTCCGCCAGGCTTCTTCGAGGAACTGCACACGGACTGGGCGGGCGTCGGCATTTCGAACGGAATCGTCACCAACGACGGGCGGCACTACCATTCTGCCGCCGCCCCGAGCACGAATGCAGAAACGACGTTGGACGAACTTCGTGCAGTTCGAGATGCCGCCGGTCGGAACAACAACACGTTCATCCTCTGGAGTGCAGCACGGCAAGGTCTTCCCGAGAGCAATGGAGCACATCCGCTACCAAGTCAGCGCTACTACGCACCGCTCGCAGCCGCTGAACGAAGCGAGCTGATTCGCTTCTTGCGAGAATAGAATAACGCGAGACGGGTCCCGGTTCGGTCTCTATCGACGCGACCCGAACCAGCTCCCCCGGATCTCCATGATCCGGTCATGGACTTTTTTGAGCTCCTGAAACACTTCCTCGTCGACAGGAGCGCCACCGGCAGCAGCATCAGGGTGAGCCTTCTTGACTGCTTCACGATAGGCCTTCTTGATTTGCGCTTCGGTGGCACCGTCTCGGAGGCCGAAGACAGCAAGGAGTCGGGAATATTCGTCTTCTGCCTCCGTCTGGTGCAGGTAGCCGGAGCCGCGCTTTTCCGCCCTGCGCTCTGCTCGTGATTTAGCTCGTGCTTTCGGGGGACGCCGAGAACCCTTGGCCGCACGCTGCCGAATCAGTCGAAGGATCAAGGCGGGCCGGAGAAGCACGGCCACAACGCCTGCGAAAAGACAGAAAAAGACAAGGAACAGAAAGTATCGCTTCCCGGCGCCGAAGTAGCCTGACATCGTCAGCCGGAACTTGTCACGGACCGAGAGAGCTCCGCGCTCTTGTAACGACTGAACTAAGGAACCGACGAACGGACGGGAATCCGGATGAGTCGCCGACCGCAAGATACGCAGACGGAGCTCGTCATTTTGAGCATTCGGATCGGGGCGGCGTGTGACTACCCACAGCAGCGCATCCTCGGCCGACATGCCCTTCCCGGCTTCGGCGAGCTGCACTGCCCGTTCACTGAAGATGGTAATAAACGGCGGCTCGAGCTCAGGTCGGACGATGAGAAGGTGCTGAATGAAGTCCTGGACTTTCCCCTCATCAAGCGCCCACTCGGCGCTTGCGATTCTACCGCCGATCCCCGGTTGCTCGGCCCATCGTGTTACAATCTCTGCGGCAGTCTGCTCCAGCACAACACCATCAGCACCTTTGGCGCCTGCGGCCAGGACGGCAAGCGCCCGATCCGGCTCATTCGCGCTCTGCTTCGCTCTGGCTGCCTCGAGCACAAGAGCCTGCACACGCCCGGCAAATATCTGTTGCTCGGCTGCATTTGCAAGCTCCTGACGAATTCGCGTCAGCACGCCCGTGTCCCCGATATCGCCGAGGCCTTCCAGCTTCCTTGCCAACGAGAAACGCCGTTCTATTGCTTGGCGGAACCGCGACGCCGGGGCCAGCGCGTGCCGTGCCAGTGTTTCGAGCGGTGCGACTCTCTCTGACGCCTGGGTGATCAAAGCCCGCTCGACTCGTTCGAGCAGAAGCTCGCCGAGCACTTCGTCGAACCCGGGGATGTCTATCTTCAGTGACTGCGCTTCATCAAGCGCGGCAGGAGACTGTTCCACCGAACGAATCAGTCCTTGAGCGAATTCGTCGAGGCTGAGCTCGCCAAGGGTGGCTTGCTGAAGCCGGGCTCGGATAGACTCGTTGGGTTGCGCGACCGCGAGCGGCGCGACTCCGCATATGACCATGCAGACACCAGCGACGTAGGCAACCACACAGCGCAACGGCGTCAATTGTCGCCGTGCTATCACGCGCCGACGCAACCAAGCCGAAACGGAAAGGGACACGGAAAACAAAGAAAGGAAAAATAAGGAGAAGAAAAGAAGAAACGGCACCGTGATTCCGGTGAACAGCAGGTTACGATGCTCGACTGATAATTGCATAGACCGGAAGAGTCAGTTCGCGCTGCTCCGGGTCCGGGTGCTCGGTAATGATTGTCACACGCGCCCGAACCACCCCCTCTGCTTTTTCTTTGATGCGAACACGTATAGCATACTTTCCAGCTTCTTCCAGCTCAGAAACGTCTGCAATGACCGAAGGATTGTCGCTACGAGCACTCACGACAGCCGGTGTTCCGCTGCCCCGATAGGTGAGCACGACCTCGCGATCGACAGGCTTCTCAAGAGGTCCGTTGACCAGCCCAATGGAAACATTACTGGGCTCCAACTGCCAGTCCCCCTCTACGAACGCGAAGATCGGAACGTTGACTACGGGATTTCTTTCGCTCGTCGTTTCAACGACAACGCGACTTCGATAGATACCGAGCGGCAGGTTGTCTTTGAGAGTGACAACGAACTTCTTGCCTTTCTTGTCACCGGCAGTGACGTCCTCGACTTGAAGCCCGACCTCGCTTGCTCTGGTGCGAACGCTCTTGACGACAATCGGGCTGTCTACTGCGGTCAATGCCGCCGCAGAAATTGAGGGTGTCGAGCCGCGCTGGACATTTCCAAAGTGGATACGCGGCGGATCGACCTCTACATCCGGCTGCACGGTCCCCTGCAACGTCAGAACGGCGGAGGTTTGCTGCGGATCATTGGAATACAGTCGCACCGTCTTGACCTTGTAACCGCGGAAACCGGTAGTGTTGAACGAAGTCTTGACGAAGGTCTGTTCACCAGGAGGAAGCGTATCGGTATCCAGCACCACGGCGGTGCAGCCGCACGCCGGATGTATTTTTCGAATCTTCAGTGGCGCACTTCCGCGATTGACAATGGCGAACTGATGTTCGATCACCGCCCCTTCCGGTACCGTTCCGAAGTTGAAGGTCGGCTCCGGAAGCACCAACTGCGGCACTTCCGCAGCAACGAAGGTCGGAAGGGAAGCAAGCGCCACCAGCGCAAGCAGCAAGCGACGCAGTACGGCCATGCTACGCTGCCTTCCCGACGGCGGCCGCGGCTTCATCTGCCAAAATTTCTTCGAGGAGTTTTGTGTGCACTTGCCCGGTGCGGAAACAGGGATGCGTCAATACTCGTCGATGCAGATCCATGTTGGTCTTGATGCCGCCGATGATGCATTCATCCAGCGCCACGAGCATTTTCTTGATCGCTTCTTCACGCGTCTCCGCGTGCACAATCACTTTCGCGACCAACGAATCATAGTTGGGCGGAATCTTGTAGCGATCATACACACCGGAATCGACGCGAACTCCTAGACCTCCGGGAGGATGATACCCGTCGATCAAGCCGGGAGACGGCAGGAACGTCACCGGATCTTCAGCGTTGATGCGAGCTTCAATCGCGTGGCCTCGGTGGCGAACGGAATCTTGAGTGTAGGAAAGCTCACGCCCTGCAGCGACCCAGATCTGTTCCTTTACGATGTCGGTGAACGTGACCATTTCGGTCACCGGATGCTCCACCTGCAACCGAGTGTTCATTTCGATGAAATAAAACTGATCGGTTTTGGAATCGTAGAGAAATTCAAGTGTGCCGCAGCTGCCGTAATTGATCGCCTTGGCAAGCCGTACCGCCGCTTCATGCATTCGCGCACGCGTGGCATTGGTCATGTTCGGCGCAGGTGCTTCCTCGATTAGTTTCTGGTAGCGCCGCTGCGTGGAGCAGTCCCGTTCCCCGAGATGGATAACATTGTGGAATCGGTCGCCGATAACCTGCACCTCGACATGGCGGGCCTGAGCGATAAATTTTTCGACGTAGAGCGTGGGATCGTTGAACGCAGCCTCTACCTCCCGACTCGCCTGCTCGAAGAGACGCACGAAATCTTTCGGGTCGTGCACGATCTTCATACCTCGGCCACCGCCGCCGGCGACTGCCTTGATCAGCACGGGAAAGCCCATTTTTTCGGCTTCGGCCAGCGCAGCACGCGCATCGACCCCGGCAGATTCACTTCCGGGCACCACCGGCACATCGCTCTTGACCGCCATCCGCCGCGCTCGCGCCTTATCTCCCATCAAGACCATGTTGCGCACGCTGGGACCGATGAAGGTGATGCCGCACTGCCCGCAAATTTCAGCGAAGCCTGCGTTCTCGCTCAGGAAGCCATAGCCGGGATGAATGGCTTCGGCGCCGGTCGCAACCGCAGCCGAGATCAAGGCTGAAATGTTGAGGTAGGATTCACTGGCTTGCGGCGGACCGATGCATACGCTCTCGTTGGCCAGCTTGACGTGCAGTGATTCATTGTCCGCAGTGGAATGTACGGCGACGGTGCGAATGCCAAGTTCGTGACAAGCTCGTATCACTCGCAAGGCGATTTCGCCTCGGTTGGCAATCAATACTTTTTTAAACGGCGGTTGATCCATGCGGTCGAGGATAGCTTACTCGATGCGGAACAGCACTTCGCCGTATTCGACCATCTGTCCGTCTTCGAGGCACACCTCTTTGACGACTCCGGTGAATTCGCATTCGATTTCGTTCATCAATTTCATCGCTTCGACGATGCAGAGAATGTCCCCTTTCTTCACCGAGTCCCCGACTTCCACGTAGGGCTCCGCATCTACCGCCGGTCGGCGATAGAAGGTCCCCACCATCGGTGAGACGATTTCCTTGAGTTTCTTACCCGCGGGAGCGGGCGCCTCTACCGAAGCGACAGCAGCAACCGGCGCTTGTTCAAGTTGCACCGCCTGGGGCCGTTCAATCTGAGCGACAGCGGCAACCGCCGGCGCTGCGGCTTGCATGACCGCAGGCACCTGCGGTAACGCCCGCAGCGCACCGTTGACA
>JAGRAW010000088.1 GCA_020434415.1 Bdellovibrionales bacterium | reverse complement strand
GAAATCTTGAAGCCGAGTTTCCGGAAGGCACTTACAAGCCCTACGTCAGTGCTCGAGCCGGCGCACCGCCCGGTTAAACAACCGCGTCTTGCGACCGATTTCTGTTCGATATTGAGTGGCCTACTGCGCCTCGACGTCAAAGTGCGTTCAGTGACGGGAAATCGAACTTATTTTTCACTTTTGCCTCGCTGATTTTCCCCCGACGGCTCTTAAATCCGCCGCGAAACGCGGCCACGCGCTGCGGATTTGTGCTGATTTGATGGTGGATGGGGGAGGTGTAGACAAGTTCTCAGAGACTTCGACAAGGTCTCTGAGAACTTGTACGGGAGGCCAGGGTGCGGGCCGGAGTTCGGTTAGGACTCTTTGCCTGCCTTTCGGCCTCCCAGGAGTGTCATCATTGAGTCAATGCTGAAGCGGGCGAGGATACCCCTGGCTTCGCCTTCGGTGCGCGCGATTGAAACGGTTGCATCGACTTCTGCGCTTCGGAGATTGGCGAAGGTGTTGAACGGAATGTAGCTGTGAATGTTTCCCCACCACTCTTTCCGGTTGCCGGAAACATGTGCTCTATTCGATTCGATGGTCCGAAGGTCTTCGGTCTGTTCTCCGTACATCTGATCCATGTGCGAAGGAAGCCGAACGGTGTCGAGCTTGCTGTCAGCTAACGATTGCCGGGCTGCTTTATGGTCGGTTACGATCCCCATGGTATTCCTCTCTTGCTCTGCATCTCCTACTACATTGTGCAGTTTGAGGCGTAAACGGTGACAAAAAGACGATCGTGGAAGCCGTTGAGGCTAAGCTCCTGGTTTTCTTGAATTCTTTCCGCTGCTATGGACCCTGCGCAAAAGCTGGACGATTATCCGGATCACTGGGAAATGACCGCTGTAGGAGCTTTTGGGTAGCTGCTAGAGCTCCGTGGACCCTTGTACCACCGTTCCGGCCGTAACGACTTTGCGCTGAGGTGTGTCGTTGACCACCATTGCGTCTCCCTTGACGATCACGTCCTTCTCAAAGCTGATGTCGCCTGTCACCGAGAGATGACTGCAGGAACGCAGTGAGGGTGCTCCCTCAGGAAATCGTTCGTCGAAGTCGGCGACGTGACCGAAGTATTTTTCATCGAGATCGATTATCGGTGGGGTGCCGTTGCGCTCAGGCAGCAGGGTCAGCTGATAGTCATCTTGTAGCACAAAGGCGTCTGATCGAATGGCAAGCAAATCGCTGGTCTTCTTTATCGGAGCGAAGCGAGTGCGCGGGACGCGGAGCAGCTCAGCGCCTGAGAACTGTTCGATGGCAGCGCCCATCGCCGTCTCCAGTTGAAATACCTTCGGCGAATCGGAGTCCGTCGGATCGACTCGCTTGAGGTTGCGTATCAGCGGAAGCTTGAGGAATCCTTCGCCTTCAGCAAGCTTTGTTCGAAGCGCTTCGACATTGAGCCACAGCGAGTTCGTATTGAAGTAACGGTAGCGAGCAATGTCTTGGAACTGAGCTTGTTCCTCCGGGAGACACTGTGCGGATTCTCGTAGCACAAGACGTCCTTCCGCTGTTTCCGCCAAATGTCCTCCTTTCCGATCCGCCGGGGTTCTGTCCGCAACCTCCATCAGGAAAGGGACATCATGCTCGGCAAAGTAGTGCAAAATGCGTTGATCGAGCACTGCACCTAGGTTGTCGCTATTTGAAATAAACAGGTAGCGATACCCTTTTTGATGAAGCAATTCGAGGATGCCGCTCTGGGTGAGCGCAGTGTAGATATCCCCATGACCGGGGGGGCACCATTCCAGCTCAGCATTGGCCGTCCAGGTGACCGGTGCTGCCGAGTCGGCAAGGATCTTGGGCACCTTGTTCTGCAGGAACGAGCTCGGCAGGCCATCTTGTCCTTGCGCAAACTCGGAGTAGGAATGCAGCACCGCTTCCGTATCTTCTTCCGTGCGAAAGCTATTCATCAGAATGAGCGGGATGCTGCAGTCATTGGCTTGTCGCACGGAAATTATCTGACGAACTATAATATCGAGAAAACTGTAGCCTTCTCGCGCCTCCAAGAGAGATTTCGCCTTATCAAGTCCCATGCTGGTTCCCAGCCCGCCGTTTAGCTTGAGAACACAGGTCCGATCCAACACGTCACGGCTTGCCGTTTGCCGTGGGTCAAACTCATCGAGGTCATGCGTCGCGTTGAGCGGATGAATCCTGGACTCCGGAATCATGCCGGTTTCTCCGGCGAGCAGCCGAGAGAAATAGAAGTGGAACTGACGTATTGCCAAGTCGGAGCAGCCGGCCGACTGCATCTTCAACTCGATGGGGGCGAACTTAGCTTCAACATCCGACGTGATAGCGGTCAAGATCCATCCTCCTGTAATGCATGTGGGAGGCATCATACCGGATTTTGAAGTTCGATAAAGTGCGGCAGCTCAGGCGAGCCCATACCGGGTGCTCATGGCAGAAAGTCGAACCTGCTGCACCTAGCCCCGGCCTCTGCGAGAATTAGAAATCGTTGACGGCGGCTTCCCCCGACGTGATGCCGAGGCGTCTCTCCAACTCTCGACGTTCCTTTCGAAGGGCCAGGATTTCCTGAGCGAGCGCTTCCGGGTCTGCTTGCTGCATCTCTTTGACGAGGTTTAGCTTTTGCAGAAAACTTTGCAGTGCAGCTTCCCGTTTGCGACGATTCAGCCGGTCGGCGACTGCAGTTACCTTCGCAGCCTCGCGAAGGTGCTCCGAGAGTTCGTGGCGCCACTCATCGACCTGCGGCGGATCTTCAAGTTGTCGCCCGGTTTCGATCAGCGCACGAAGCCTTTCCATTTCCTCGGTGAGGTCTTCCTCACGGCTCTGTCGAGTCGCGATCTTCGCTTTGAGCTCGATAATTGCTTCGATATTGGCAATTTTCGCTGCCTTGCCTCGAAGCTCGGCGAGCTGTTCCTCGAGGTCGATTGCGCGCACGCGGAGAATTTTCAGCTCTTGCTCGATAGCCGCGATACGCCGCTTCAGTTCAGGAGCATCGGGACTGTTCTCCACCAGCTCAGCTCT
Organism: Bdellovibrionales bacterium; assembly: GCA_020434415.1. GTDB lineage: Bacteria > Bdellovibrionota_C > UBA2361 > SZUA-149 > SZUA-149 > JAGRAW01. Next base: position 8,928 of record JAGRAW010000088.1, on the reverse strand, counting down.
TGTCCAGCCTTTTACCGCTGTGGCCGCAAATGCGGCATCCCTGCTGGCAGCAAAGAAAGTAAAGTGAAAATTACTCTGATCGCTATCACTTTGGACAAGCGGCACGGGTGCGCCGACGAGATAGCTTCGCGCAGTCGGTTCCGCGGCCTGTACACTGTCGAGCGCGACCGCCTCGGCTCTAAACTGCTCTACACGTCCGGAAGCCGATTCACGGAGCACCAGCACAGTGACAGGATCGAACTCATACGAGACGAGCTGGTCGATAATTGCCACTTCCGTGCCCAGCCCGGGATAGGAATTGTCCGGCTGTCCGTTGGCGGGAATAGCCAGCACAGCGACGCAAAGCGCAAGCCCGGCTGCTCGTCGCGGTATGGTTAACCGAACAGGGAATCCCATTTCTTCCACCACGGCTTCTGCTCGCCTTCACCTTCCGTCGGAGCGGGAATGTTCTCCTGTCCGCCGGTATTCTCACGTATCTTGTCGCGATACATTTTCTGCAGCTTTCGAACGCGGGCACGCTCTTCGATTATCGTCGTCTTGAGTCGATCTAGTTCTCTCGCACGATTCACTTGCTGGTCCAGCTTTCGCACGTCGACGTTCATCCGGTTCGCGAGCCCGGCTTCAAGGCTGGACAGGTCCATGCCCTGCTCCCAATTGACGAGATACCACTTGTTTTCACGCTTCCCGACGCGACGTGCAAGTTCAATGGTTCGACCTCGTCGGGTAATTCGGTTGAGTTGATCAAGCTCCCGAACATATCCCTTGAGTTCGGCGAGCCTTCCCTCCTGCGTTTCCGCGACAGAGGTCAACTTCTCTTCCAGCTCCACGCGACGTGACTCTGCGCGTTGCTTCAGGGCATCTCCCTGCTGTACATACCGGGCCAGTTTCTCGCGTCGTTCCTGCATCTCATCAATGGAGCGCTTCAACTCGGCGTGGGCTTCGCCAGCCATTCGATATTCCCCTTTGAGGCGTAACCACGAGGCAACATCGAAGGGACTGTCACTATCGATAGCGTCTTTGCGTAACTCTTTGGGCGAGATCGGCCGAAGGGACCATATACCGACGGAAGAGCCGTCAAGCAGTACCTCGCCGGTAAATTGATTGTTCGACTCTGCCCCGTGAAGCGTGAACTGCCGGGTCTTGAACGTGACAGTCGGTGGAAGAAATCCAGCAGTTTGTCGTTCCTCGGCAGACGAGTCGGGACGACGCCAGGTTATCGGGACGATCTGTGGCCGAAATTCATCTTGAAACACGACAAAGAGGAGCGCATCGCCTCCGGCCGTGCGCTCGACGTACATCGATCGGGGGGAATTCGCCTCGCCGACATCCCCGAGCCCCGTAACGGAGCCGACATAAGAACCGGTTGGGAGCGCAGGGAAACTTGATTCTCGGCCAAGCGCAAGCAATACGACGAATACCAACGCCGCTGCCGCACCGATGGCTGCTACCGGGAGTACCTTGAATTCGACAGCTTTTCGAGAGGTCATGCCTACTCCACTTTGCATATCGAGCGAGGCGCCGCAATGTTAGGAAGTCGTCCTCTCAAATTCCCCGGTCGAATGCGAGACATTCTTTTGCCGTTCCGGTTGGGTTCTTTCAACTCAGTGCGCTCAACGAACCGGTTGGTCCAGCGCTGGCCGGACTGAAAGGGGCCGAGCGGCTCCTTCAAGCATGACTGTCTACTACGCAGCTACCTTAGGACCTCTCGACCCCGAGCAAGCGTGTGCTCGAGCGTAGCATGTTCGTGGGGACCCTGGATCAAGAAGTCCAGCAGTGCGCTTCGCTTCGCGATGGCTTCGTCAATTTCGGCGTCGCTCCCCTTCTTGTAGGCACCGAGCATGATCAGGTCACGGTTGTCTTCGTAGACCGCGTACAGCCGACGCAACTCTTGAGCGGCCGCAAGATGCTCAGGCGACACGATGTTTTCCATGACGCGACTATTACTGCGAAGCAAATCGATAGCCGGGTAGTGCTGCGCCTGACTCAACCGCGAGCTGAGATACAGGTGTCCGTCCAGGATAGCGCGAATTTCTTCGCCGAGCGGATCCTCGATCTGCTCTGAGGAAAGGAGAATCGTATAGAGCGCGGTGATGCTTCCTTGATGCGTATTTCCAGCACGCTCCAACAATTCCGGCAGCGCGGCAAAAACGGAAGGCGGATACCCCTGGCGCGCAGGAGCCTCTCCGAGAGAGAGCGCAATTTCCCGCAGTGCTCGTGCGAAGCGAGTCGCGGAATCCATCAGTAACATGACTCGCTGCCCCTGATCGCGGAAATACTCGGCAATTGCCGTCGCAGAATATGCTGCCATGATGCGACGAAGAGGCGGCTCGTCGCTCGTCGAAACAACGACAACGGAGCGAGACAATCCATCCGGCCCCAGGTTCTCTTCCAGAAAATCAAGCACTTCTCGACCACGTTCTCCGACCAGAGCCACGACATTCACGTCAGCTGTGCTATGTCGCGCAATCATGCCAAGCAAGCTCGACTTGCCGACGCCGGCCGTCGAGAACACCCCGACGCGCTGTCCTTCGCCGATAGTCAGCAGCATATCGATGGCGCGAATGCCGACCGGGATCGACCTCTCGATCCGGCGGCGCTTCATCGCTTCCGGAGCGGACGCTCTGACAGGGTAGCTCAACTGGCAATCGAGAGCGCCCTTCCCGTCGATAGGTTCCCCCAAAGAGTTAATCACGCGACCAAGCAGCTCGGGTCCGACCCCGATTTCCAAAACTTTACCACGATTGATGACCGGCGTTTTCGGTCCAATCTGATCAAGCGGATCAAGGGGCGTCAAAAAGACATCTTCGTCATCGAACCCCACAATCTGGGCTTTTACAGGTTTGCGACCCTGCGGCTCAATCGTGCAGAGCTCGCCTAGGCGCGCGTTTGGCAATCGAGCGCGAACTACCATGCCGCCCGTCACTCGCCGAACTCTTCCACGCCCTGTGACAGGCAGGGCCGGTTCGAGGCGAAGCTTACGGTAGTAGGCGTCGAGGTTCAGCTTTAAGCCGGCGGCGCGGACGCCAACGGTCGTTTCCGGTGCGTCTGGTTTATCTGCCATTGCGATGCACGCCTATGCGCTCGCCGATGCTCTCAACCAGCGCTTCGATGGTAGCATCCACTTCACCGAACTCTGTGCGAACGATGCAGCCGCCTCTGGTAAATTTTTCGTCCGTCTCGATTTTCACTCGAGCGCCACCGGCAACTCGTCGCAGCTGATCGGCAGCTTCTCCCAGTGCCGGTTCATCAAGGGGATGAACGACAATAACGACTGAATCTCCAACCACCGCTTCTTGAAGAGCAGCTGCGGCAATTCGTTTCGCAGCCTCCGGTTGAACGGCGACGTGCTCTCCCACCACAGAGCCCGCAATCGCTATCGCCAACCGAGCAGCTTCTTCGGCCAAGACATCGTGTACCCGAGTGCTGTCCTCGATAAGGCGCACCGCCTGTTCGACCGCGTCATCGCGACCTTGTTTCAGGCCCTCGGAATACCCCTTGTCGTACGCCTCACTAAAAGTTCGTTCAGCGTCTGCCGTCAGCATTTGGGCCCGCTTCTCGGCAGCTTCCAGTATGCTCTGTGCTTCAGAAAGCGCTGCGGCCAGTTTTGGAGAGGCGCTGTCTTTTTTCTCAGTGGCCACGGATTACCTGAAATTCAAATGATATCCATTGGTTAGTATACCGCAGCGGGCGCGCGCAAGCGAGTCGCGTTTAGGCGTCCCCATTTTTCCGGCCGTTGCCTTTGAGCTCCCGAATCGTGAATACCGCGCCCCCGAGAAGGCCGATCGAATAGCCCACTATCTGAGTGATGAGATGAACGACCAAAATGACGCTGGGAACTGCTGGAATGTTGATGCCGGCACTCAGAAATGCCAGGCTCGCGGCGCCCTCGTAGGCGCCAAATCCCATGATGCCTGAGAACGGGAGACTTGCCGAAGCTTCGGCCGCAATAAAAGCCGCGGCGGCCAGCGGGAAAGGGATCTGGTCGAAGCCGATTCCTAAGGGCTGGACCACGCCAAGTAGGAGCAAATACAACGCCCCATACTTGGCGAACCGAAGCACTACCGTCAAAAATACGAGCAACCAATAGTGTCGAGACGCTCTGATTTGCCCAAACTCCGCGGCAATCGTCGACAATGCGCGCCGCGCTGTAGCAATCCAAGGGTGCGAGAACGGGCGCAAGAGCGCCTCGCCGACCCAAGACGAAAAGCGGACAAGGTGCTCGAGCCGGTAAAGCAGCGCCCCCAGAGCGAGCAGCCCCACAAGACCTAGCAACAGGGCGCTTTTCCCGTTCAGTTCCGTCCCCCCGGCCTGCGGAAAGACGAAAACGTCCAAGGAGACCAGGATGAGCGCGAAAAGCACGATGCCGGCCAAGACTACCAAATCGAGCACCAGGGTAAGGGCGAAGGTGGTGAGGGCAGTAGCAGGGCGAATCCGGTAGCGAGAGAGCACGTAGAAGAAACTGAGCTCACCAAGCCGAGCAGGCAGGAGGTCGACAAGGGCATTACGGATAGCGGTGAGCGTCAGCAATGCCCCAATGCCCGGCGCGTTGCGCTTGCCCACAGCATCTTCTAAAATCAACCCGTAACGCAGCGCTCGAACGCCCAGCGCCCCCAGGGAAATCAGCAGATAGGCGAGAACAGCCGTCGTTGGGGTCCCGCGCAGCAGATCCCAGACCGAGCTAATCGAATAGGTTTCCGCGATTGTGGCGATCAGGAGCGTGGTGACGGCGAGCGAGCCGACGAACTGTGCGAGGCGTGCTTTGCGGGTTCGTTGGGTGGTCATCTATCGCACCGTATCCTCGCGCGACTTCGAAGCATAGCCCGCCCTTCTGATTGACTGTAGACCTGTAGAAGAGAGGACGCCGAACGACCGTCCTGCAAAGCAACGTTGCACCATGTGTCACACCGACAACTTTTGTAGCTCTCTGAACGCAGTATATCCCTCAAGAGATTCGTCGCAAAGGCGTATGACCTTGCGATGCTGTGCTGCGCTCTTCGTCTGTGCCGTCATCCTGGCAGGTATGTTCGACGTGCTCGACCAGTTAGGTTTGCAAATGCCGATGCAATTGGCGAATGCAGATACGGTCGCTCGTGACGGTGCGAATCAGATTGTTGCCGAGGTGCATGGTCGCTCGATCACGAAAGGCGAGCTGGAGCAGGAAGTCGAGCGCCACCTTGCCGAGACCCTCTCCCATTTCAGCGGCGAAGAAAAGCACGCGCTCCGCAAGCGCATGCTCGAATTGATGATCAAGCGCAGACTCTTGCTTGAAGAAGCGGTCGCGGCGGGATTGATGCCCGAAAACCGAGAGGTCGAGTCCTTACTGCTGGATCTTGAAAAAGAGCTTGGCAGCGCGGAATCCCTGCAGCGGGAGCTTGCTAAACATAGCCTCGACCGGACAGTGCTTGCGGGTGGTGTGCGCGAGGATATGGCGATCAACGCATACCTCGAGCAAAAAGTGTTCAAGAAAATCTCCATCTCGCAAGAAGATGCACGCCGGGCCTGGCAGCAGGCGCCGCAGAAATTTACCACGCCCGAAGAGGTGCGGGTCCGGCATCTCTTGTTGAAGGTACCTTCGAATGCTGAAGCTGATTACATCGAAGAGCGCCGGCAGCAAGCTATGCGCCTCGCTTCAGTCGCCCGCGAACCCGGAGTGGACTTTGCGACCCTGGTGCGAAGGTATTCTGAAGCACCGAATGCGGGAAAGGGTGGCGAGCTGGCGTTCTTCACCAAAAATCAACTAGACGCCGCTTTTAGCCAGGCAGCATTCGCGCTTCAACCGGGGGAGAGTAGCGACGTCGTACGGACTACCCACGGCTTCCACATCATAAAAATGGAAGAACGGCGAGGGGGAGCGGTGCTGCCATTCGAAGAGGTGCAAGACACTGTCATGGAGCAGCTTCGGCACCTCGAGCGGGAGCGCGCCCTGCAGTCACACCTTCGGTCATTGCGACGAAAGCACAAAGTTATCGTGTACTATCAGTAATTGCACCTCCCATGGAGTCGTATGGCATCCCGTTCCGCCGCCCAATCAGACGAAAACGCCCCGCTACCGGAGGCGGTCCAGGATTTCTTCGCCGAGCTTCGTCGACGTACAGGAGGCGACATTCGGACCGATCGGTATTCACGCATGCTCTACAGTACCGACGCGAGCATTTATCAGGCGACGCCCTTTGGCGTGGTACTGCCGAAGCACGTCGATGAACTACAAGCTGCGGTCGAACTGTCCGCGAAATTCCGCGTGCCCCTGCTTCCCCGCGCAGGGGGGAGCAGCCTTGCCGGACAGGCGGTGAATGAAGCCGTGGTCCTGGATGTGTCCCGTTCACTGAACCAAGTGCTGCAGATCGACACCGAAGCGCGCACCGTTCGAGTTGAGCCGGGAGTCGTTCTTGACGAGCTGAATCTACAACTCCGTCCGCTCGGCTTGCAGTTCGGTCCCGATCCCGCCAGCAGCAACCGAGCCGGTATGGGCGGAGTTATCGGCAACAACGCTACCGGCAGTCACTCGATACTGTACGGAATGGCCGTCGACCATGTTCGGGCAATGAACGTGCTGTTGAGTGACGGAAGTAGGGCAACATTCAGTGCGCTCGATGCAGAAGGGCTCGAGCAAAAGAAGCGCGGTAGCGGATTGGAAAGTGCGCTCTACCGTCGGCTCGCATCGCTCTTCGACGACCCCGATACGCAAGCTGCAATCCGTGCCGGTACTCCCTTCCATTGGCGCCGCTGTGGCGGCTACAACGTTGACCGTTTCGTCGAAGGCCCGCAGTTTTTACGCCCGCCGCCACCCGGCTTCAACCTTTCCAACCTTGTCTGTGGCGCGGAAGGAACGTTGGCGCTGATGACCGAGATGACGCTGGGTCTGGTCGCTGCGCCTCGACTCACAGGGCTGGCGATTGTGCATTATCATTCGACCTACGAAGCCTTGGCATCGGTGCCGGTGATTCTCGAGACGAATCCTTCTGCGGTGGAACTGCTCGATAACCACGCCATGTCGCTCACGCGCTCGGTCCCCGAGTATAACCGCATGCTCGAGACATTCGTTGTCGGCAATCCGCATTGCGTATTGATTACCGAATTCTACGCTGAGACGCCGGACGAGCTGGCGTCGAAAATACGCGGCCTGGAGGTCCACCTGCGGCGCCAAGGGGTGCCCTGTTCTTCGATCGTCGCCGCGCTCACTCCGGAGCATCAGCAGAACGTCTGGGGCGTGAGAAAGGCAGGCCTCGGTCTGATCATGAGTCTGCGCGGAGATAAAAAACCAATCGCTTTTATCGAAGATGCCGCAGTGCCGGTTGCACACCTTGCAGACTACGTAGACCAAGTCGAGTCGTTCTGCGGCGAACTGGGTGTGCCCGTTTCTTACTACGCCCATGCGAGTGCCGGCTGTATTCACATTCGTCCGATCATTGACGTAAAAGTCGCGTCGGAGGTGGAGAAGCTGCCCAAGATCGCGCAGTATTCTGCATCACTTGCGGCGCAGTACGGCGGGGTCATTACCAGTGAGCATGGTGACGGCCGTTCGCGAAGCTGGCTCATCGAGCAGTTCTACGGAGCGCCGTATTACCAAGTGTTGCGAGAGGTGAAGCGAGCATTCGATCCGCACAACCTTTTCAACCCCGGCAATATCGTTGATGCCCCGTCGATGACCGAAGCGCTCCGCTACGGTGCCGACTACCAAACGATTCCCGTGCAGGAGCACCTGAGTTTCGCTTCCGATCAAGGCTTCGCTCGAGCCGTAGAAATGTGTAACGGCGCAGCAATCTGCCGTAAGAAAATCGCCGGTACGATGTGTCCAAGCTTCATGGTGACCCAAGAAGAGGAGCACAGCACCAGAGGCAGAGCGAACGCCCTTCGGGCAGCACTTTCCGGGCGTTTGCCGCACGAAGAACTCACCAGCAAGCGGATGTACGAAGTGATGGACCTTTGTATCGAGTGCAAAGCGTGCAAGTCCGAGTGTCCGTCCTCGGTCGATATGGCCAAGATAAAGTCCGAATTTCTGGCGCACTACTATAAGCGGCACGGCATGCCGCTCCGCGCCCGCATGATGGCTGACATTGCTCGTTTCAGCCGGTGGCAGAGCGGGATTCTGGCGCCAATTGTCAATACGACGTTGGCATTGCCGGCGGTCCGATACTTGCTCGAGCGTGCACTGGGGATTACCAGCAAGCGGACCCTACCGCCGTTCGCCCGTGAATCATTTCCCGCTTGGTTCAGCAAGCGCGGCAGCCGTCCCGGGGTGCACGGGAAGGTCGTCTTGTTCAACGATACGTTCAACTCGTACAACTATCCGCATGTCAGTATCGCTGCGGTGCGGGTAATCGAAGCCTGCGGGTTTGAAGTTGTCCTCCCGGGGCACCGTTGTTGCGGGCGGCCGATGATTTCAAAAGGGCTGCTTGACCAAGCCCGAGCAGCCGCGCAGGAGACTGTCGAGAAGTTGGCGCCGTACGCTGCTCAAGGGCTGCCGATTATCGGGCTCGAACCGAGCTGTCTACTGACCCTCCGCGACGAGTTCTTCACGCTCCTCCCGGATGACCCGAGAGTTCGAGACATTGCTGCATGCGCCGTTACATTCGAGGAATGGATCACTCGGCTCGCGGAAGAGCAGAAACTTCCCGCACAACTGAAAACCTCCGGTAAGGCGCTCCTGCACGGTCACTGTCATCAGAAGGCGGCTGTCGGGACGAAGCCAAGCAAGATTATGCTTGCTGCTGCAGGCTACGAGGTCACCGAAGTTGATTCCGGTTGCTGTGGTATGGCCGGGTCCTTCGGTTATGAAGCTGAGCACTACGATATTTCGATCAAAATGGCGGAGCGAAGGCTGCTGCCGGCGGTTCGTTCCGTCGATGAAGCCACGGTTATCGTTGCTGCCGGCGTGAGCTGTCGCCAGCAAATCAAGCATGGTACCGGCAGAAATGCGCTTCATCCGGC
>JAGRAW010000087.1 GCA_020434415.1 Bdellovibrionales bacterium | reverse complement strand
GCCTGGATTTTATCAAAGAAATAAAGAACCACCGGCAGGGCTCTGTTTGCCAAGTAATCTTATGCTGGAACTATGGCTGCGTGTTGCGTTTGTTCTGAGCCAAGCAAGGGAGGTCGCGTTTCGCTGCGGCTGTACTCTACGCCTCCAGCATTTCCTCCAAGGCGTAAAGCGTCTCTTGGGGAAAGCGCTCGAGCGGGTAAAAGGTGCTTATGATTCCCACTGCCTGCTGATAGGTCGTCACATTGAGGTACCGAAGCAGGTATCTGACGTCCGCTTCGTCATGGAATTCCTTTCCAAGACGCATCGCGAGGCACTTCATGGCGAGCAAATACTCTGCTTGTGCGCAATAGACCTTGAGAGAAGGGAGTTCCAGAAAGAGGTCAAACGTGGACTTTTCGGAGAAAAAGCCCTTTACCGCATCGTTTAGCCAATCCTCGCCGTAACCCAACCTGGTTCCGATCCTTGAGGCGGCTTCACGAATTAGTTTGCTGGGCTTGAAAACTGCATCGACATCTTGGGTGGAGGCCCTGGCGTCGTAGACCAAACACACGCTGTCAATACGCTCGTTTCAGCGGCTAGGTTAACCACTTGAAAACAAATCATTATTTGCGGATCTCTGAAGCGATTGCGAAATTGGGTCTGAGGCTTCAGCCGACAAAGATACTCAGTCGGTTGACCCCCGGCTTTAGAGCCGCCCCAAAGTCCTGCAGCGGTAGACTGCCGCCTCCTTGACGGTAGTGATTTACTTCCTCGGTGAAGGAGAACGGCTGTCCGTTCAACTCCAAGCGCTCGAGTCCGTAGCCGCGCTGAGTGATGTGGTACGAGAGCTCGAGAGAGTGTCCGCGCCATGTTCTTGTGACGAGTAGGCCGTCCAGGTCTTTCGGTAGTACCGGATCGACAACTAAGCGCCCCCTTTGCTCGCGAACTCCAAGGAGTGTGTGGAGCACTAGACCGACATAAATTCCGCCTCCGCTGGAATACACCCGCCATCCGCCTTCAAAGGCGACCTTCCCCGAACGAACTCGATTGTACTGTTCATAGGCTTCGTAGCGATCACGGAAGGAGGCGTCCGAGCTTGAGTAGTAGCAGTTGGACTGACGCAGCGCGGCGTTTCTGACCAGGCTGCGAACGCTGAGCGGGTTAGCTTGGGATAGGGCGTGGAAAAATCCGTCCGCGTCTCCGATGTGTGCCAGCGCTTGCGCATAGCGAAGGTGGGCGTGGGTGTACATCAAACCGATTTCCCGACCGAAGAACGAACTGCTTTCGGCACGTTGGAACTGCTTTTGCAGTCCTCCTCGATACTGCAGCGGCTGATCGAACAGTCGGGCACCATCGAGTCCCAGCAGGTGTTCGCGGATAATAGCCAAGTGGTGTTCGGCTTCCTCACGTGTGATCATGTCGCTCAGGATCGCGTGGATGTAAGCTAGGATGCTGTAGTGGATGCCTGTGTCGGCATCGCGGGGGTGAAGGAGATACGACTGCTTGGACCCCGTGCGTAGAAAGCCGGTAAGGACGCCGTCGACCAGCAAGTGCCGACGGAAGTCTTCGAGGACAGCGGCGGCTTGTCCGGAGAGGGAATGTGCCGTGGCGTCAAGCCCGACTTCGCTGAAAGCCTCGCCGAGTGTGCGAAGCATTTGGTAGTGCAACGTTACCGTCCAGGTGCTCACCAGCTCCTTCTTGAGGCTCTCATCATACGGCTGTAACGAATCGTTCCAATCGCCATGGCCATAGGAAATCAGTGCCGTGTCGGGCACGCAGCGCGCGGTGATCAAAGCCAGCGCTCGCTCGATATGAGTCAGCAGACTGGCTCGTTCTGCGGCCGCGTCGCCGTCCGGATGATAAAAAGGAATCTCTTCCTCCAGCAGCGATTTGTCTTGGCTCTGCAAGAGATATTCGCCGACGGCAAGCAGCGGCCAAAAGACGATATCCCCGTGCGAATCGCCAGGACGGATACTGCGCTCGCGTTCGAAGAACATGAACCATTGCGGCCAGTCGCCGTCGGGATTCTGCTGTCGGAACACTCGCAGGAGCAAGTCGCGAACAGCAGGCTCCTTACCTAATGGAAGCAGCATTTCGAGCGGTCCTTGCACGACATCGCGGGTGCCCCAGCCCCCGCCTGAATACTGTTCGAGGCCGCGGGGGGAGAGGTAATGAATGTAGGCGTTCTGGATAAACCACGGCAGGATCGCTTCCAGTTCCTCGACTCGTGCGGCGAGCGGGCTTCCCTGCGGCGCGATGTAGCGAAGCTCGAGAGTTCGCTCCTGCCAGTAGGATTCGACAGAAGGAGCGTCGGCGGTCGGCTGTGGGGGAAGGAGCATGCCGCGAAGTGTCAGCTCCAGCGTTCGCCCTGGCTTTCCCAGCAAGCAGAAGAAGGGCTGCTGTTGCGTGTTCGCGTCTTCGAAGAGAAGCTCATCTCCGCTTACGGCTTCTACTGTTCCTGCGTCGAAGTCGATGCGGAAACCCCCGCCGGGGAATCGCCTGCCGATGTCCGAATTTTCAGGGGCAAGTAACCGCACCCCGGACGCATCTCGCTCGAAGCGCACCGACTCGGACGCGATGCCGTCGTCGCCATGCAGGGCAGAGTGGTGGGTGATTAGGAAACGGCACTCTGCTCCTGACAGCACGGTCACTGTCAGCACGAAGCAGTTGTCCCCCAGATTCGCACGATTGCGTACCTCGATAGTGGTTTCGTTTACCTTGTACAACCAGCGGCACTGACTGAGGCGCATCGAAAACACTGACGGCGTGCCCAGTTGATGCCATGAGCCCTCAAGCTCGACAAAAATTCTTTGACCATGAGCGCGGAACATTCCGAGATAACTGTGCGTCGTGGAGAGGAAGCGGTTGATGCTCACGTGACCTTGGGTGAACATCGCGTTAAAGACCCCGGACATCCACGCCGTTGAGGTGAGCGCTGTTTCATCCGGAGTGTCGTTGCTCCCGGTTCGAAGAATCATGCCGTGCGGTCGAAGTACGGCACGTTCTTTTTGTTGCAGCACAACATGCTCCCCGTCAGGGGTGAAAAACGACATCAGCTGCTCTTGGTCGTCGTGTTCCGCGAGGTGTCGCTCCGCTCCGCACATTTCCGCGAGCTCCGAAGGAGTGAGCTGCCGCCCATGCAGCAGGGGAGCGCGGGTGAACAGCGACGGGGGCACTTTCTTCAGCTGTGACGGCGGGGGTTCGGATGTCGGGCGAGCTTCCGGTAAGCCTAGCGCCCGGTCACGTAGCGCGAGATCCGCATCGGAAGTTCTCTCCGCGTGGTCAGGTTCAAACCAACCGAAGAAGCCAAGCTGCGTCGTTTCATTCGGTCCGAGGAGCACTCGCTCAGTGCGGAGCATTGTCATCGAATGCTCATGCTGGAGCCTTTCTCCGGGTAGGTCACCTGTCAAGTAGACCTCCGCGGATTGCTGCAATCGCCCGCCACCGTAGAGCTGCTTGCCGTCGGTGGCGAAGCTGACCGCCTTGGTCATGCTGCCGATAAGCAGCCAAGGATGTCGCCCGCCCATCGAGAGGTTCTGTCGACTGGCCAAGAGCACTCCCCCTTGCGGATGGTGTAGCGGCTGATGATCCACATACTGACTCACGTAATGTTCGTTCAGCCGGATTAAGCCGTAGTCGGCAAGGCCTACGTCCTGCGTATACGTCAGGTCGAAAGGCCGCGCTTCGCCGGTCACGTTTCGCGCTTCGAAATGCCAAAACCAACAGCGAGCAGCCGCGGCAAGCTCCAGGATTAGCTGATACTCGATACCCAGCGCGGTTCCGTAAGCGAGCAACCGATGGTCGGAGGCGACGTAGTACCTACTCGAACTCTGTGGCCCGAGCAGCGGAGCCACTTCCGTCGTGCCGTCCAACTCGCAACGCAGATACAAATTCGTTGGACCGGCCTCGACAGCGTTTCCCGGAAATAGATTGAGGAGCACCTGTTGATGAGTGAGGCGATACAGGGTGCCGTTCGGGTGGAACTCGAAAGAGAGGTGATGAGAATTTTGAAGACGCATGATGGATGAATGGTAGTGGTTACGGAAAAAGAATCGCATTCGTGATTCCCTTTCAACAATCCGCTATGTGCCTCGTCCGGCAAAGATGGTCAGTAGATAAGTCGACATGTCAGGATTTTCCCGCAATTGAGCGGTTTTAGGCCTGCTCAAGCCATTTTTTTAGCGACAGCCTTACTGTTTTAAGCTAATTAAAGTGCCGACCTCCGCCGTGTAGAGTTAGTAAGTCGTTCTTTGAGGCCTCATGAAAAAGCGCTTTTCAGTACTGTCCATCGTTTCCGCAGTTTCTTTCCTCACTTTCTTTTTCGGACTTTGTCTGCCGCATGCTCAAGCTGATCAACAATCGATCGGCTTTTGGAACGGCTTCAACGACCAAACGAACATTGTCGAATGTCACAATTTGACCGAAGAGCCCATCAGGCTGGACCTGGTTGTCTCGGACTTGAGCGGAGCGCTGCTCGGTGATGCGACTTTTACCCTCGAAGGAACGGGGACCAAGCATACCATTCTGAACGACTTTGCTATAGCGAATCGCTACGGCACATTTACGGTGACGGCGACACCGGCAGCCCGATTCTCCTGCCATACGGCGGTCTATCGAGCCGCTCGACCCGAAGCTTCGAAGGCGGTCGAGTATGCTTTCGTTCTGCCGGAGCTGGAAACGCTGCAAGGGACGGCTGCAGGATTGTTCAATTCCTTCTCGCCCGAGGGAGGCAGCGAGCCGGTGTTCAACTGGCTCTCCATCGTGAATCCTCCCGCAAGCGGATCGGTGGGAGATGCCATTTCTCTTACCGTGGAGCTTTACGATCAAGCGGGGGTGCTCCAAGAAAAAACGCGCGTTGAATCACTGGCGCCCGGCGAGCGACGTGATATCGCGGTCGGTCATCCACAAGGGCAGCAGGTTGGACTGTATCGCTTGGTCCCGGATGATGCCGGTGCGGGGTACGCAGCATTCTTGAGCCGCTATGCCCGGCGTGCGGACGGTAGTTATTCGTTCGCGTTCGCTCTTCCTGCGGGACCGGGAGCGTGTGACAGCGGCATGCTTCCTGCCTCGACCTTCGATCCGGCCCTCAACTGGGCAGAGATTGGGTCTGTCGGTTCGAGCTTCGATGCTGAGCTGCAAGTGCGTGACGCGTCGGGCAACTCGCTCGGGTCCCGCACGCTGTCATTCACGCCGTTTTCGCAGCAGCACATCAACTTGAACGAATTTCTCGGCCCTCAAGCCATTGGCTCCTTTCGTGTGCAGTGTGCCGGGGGTAGTGCTTCCGGATTTATCGCGCAAAGCATGTTTTACGGCTTCAGCGGACAGTCACTGGAATGGGCCTATGCCTCGAGTGTTGCCGGTAGCGCAGGGGAGGGCTGGGGTTCGCTCAATACCTTTCTTAATGCCGCAAACTGGCAGCGATTCGTCTCGCTCGATGCAAGCACGACCGAACTGCCTGTAGCGATCTACTCCGAGACTGGGCAGCAGCTCTCGGTCGCACCGTTCAGCACCGCCGGTGCGGCAAGCGCTGATTATGCCGCGCACGCCGTGGCGGGTCCTGATTTCATCGGCTTGTTCGAAGCGAAAGCAGGAACGACCGAGACGCTACGGGTGTTTCCGAAAGTTGACGGTACGATTGGCTACATCATGAATGTTCGCCCGCCTCACGGTCAGGAAAATTCGCTCGGCAGCTCCAGTTCATCCAGCTCATCCGGGTCCTCGTCGTCTTCGTCATCATCGTCTTCTTCTTCGAGTTCGAGCAGCAGTTCAAGCAGCTCCAGCAGTTCTTCCGGCGGAAGTGTCGCGAGTGCACTTCCCCTTCGCCTCGATGGAAAGACGCCGGAGGAGAAAACATATGCCCTTGAGCTGCCAACCATTCCGGCGACTGCGAAGACTCTTTTGCTGACGCTCGAGGCGTATGATGCTGACCAAGCCGGTGAAGGAACGCTGGTGGTGAACAATGCAGTTGATGTGCCGCTCTTCGGTAGTGCTGCTTCCAGCAAGAACGGCAGCAAGAGCGTAACTCTTCCTGCGATTGCGATTGCCATCGAGCACGTCAAGAAGGGGACCAACACCCTCGTGTTTCGACATACGAAGACGCAAGGGTTTCGAATCGTCGACATCCGCTACGCCTTTTCGACAAGTGCCGTCGGATCGTCATCGAGCTCCAGTAGCTCATCATCAAGTAGCTCCAGTAGTTCGTCATCGAGCAGCTCCAGCAGCTCTTCTTCCAGCAGCTCATCCTCGAGTTCAAGCAGTTCGTCCTCTTCGAGCAGCTCGTCATCGAGTTCCAGTAGTTCTTCATCAAGTAGTTCCAGTAGCTCGTCCTCCAGCTCGAGCAGCAGCTCGTCTTCAGGTGGTTCCGGCAGCGGGGCCTTTAAGGAGCAAAACGGAATCGTTGTGTGGGAGATCGAAAGCACAGCGCCCGGGACCGGCTGGGACAAGAAGACGACAATCGCAGGCTATACGGGGTCGAGCTACTACGAGTGGGATGGTCCGCAGAGCTTCTCCAAACCTGGAAACGGCACGATGACGTACCGGTTCACGATCAATACGCCAGGCAACTACGAGTTCCGCGCGCGCACTCGCATTGCCGTTGGCAATGACGGCACGGAGCACAACGATAGTTGGGTCCTGTTTGAAGGAGGTTCCAACGTGTCCGGAGAGTATCCGATTGGCGGTTGGACTAAGTTCTACATGGGCAGAAAGAAAGTCTGGTCCTGGGATACGTGGACCAAAGACCATGACCCGCAGTATATCCGCCGGTATTTTGCGAAGGGGACCTACACCCTGAAGATTTCGGGACGTTCAGTTGGCCATGCCGTGGACCGTCTCTCGCTACACAAATACGACAGCGTGACCTTCAACGACAGCACGTTCACCAATCTCTCACAGTCGCCGAAACAATAGGCGTTCAAAAGTGGTCGGTCCACGGGAATTGGAAATCGCTGCAGCGAAGTGATTCGCTGCAGCGATTGAACCTACAAGGTCGCAACTCTGGTCGGTATTCTGCTAGTCGGTAATCCGCAACAGACTACGATAGTCGTGCAAGCGCTCGACTGTGGCCGTGACCTGTTCTTCAGTCACCGGCCACCCTGAGAGCTGCTGGATGTCCAGACAACGCTCGAGCAAGACTTCATGCAGTACCCGCAGGTAATGCGGAAACTTGAACAGTAGCTGATCGCGAATGCGGGCATCTGAGTTGATGCCGTAGTGCGCGTAGCCGTTGTTTTCGAGGCGCAGTTTCAGTTGCTGCTTTATCAAGCTCGGGTTGAGATTGCACCACCAGTGGCCCCAAACGCGGAGGTTGCCGAGCGCTCGAGTGGCGAATGACAAGGGGTAGTTGTCGCCCTCATCGAGCGGTGTGACAGCCCAAAGAATGTCCCGGTGCCGGCTGATGAGGTCAATCAAACCGTTGATATCGCCTCGCTCGACCACGTCGCCGGCGTTGCGGTATGCCGGATTGATCTGACGCCGGACGAAGGGCATCAAAAACAGCGGTAGATTGCGCTCGCGGCACACCGGCGCCAGGACCTGCTCGATAGTCAGAAGCGCTCGGTGCTGAGAGTCGGAAAAGTCCAACTTGCCCGGCAGGGAAAGTGCCACGTAACGGACGTTCGGTAAGCGGTCAATCCAGAACTCAAGAAGCTTCCGCGCGTGCAGCTGCGCTTTCGGGTTGCCGAGCGGGCCGGCAGCTCCCGGGAACTTCATTCGCTCGCAAAGCGGTCCAATCGTTTCCGGTTTGTGGGCGAATTCGTCGAACCGAAGCCCACACCAGTAACGGGGATCCCATTCAGCGATGACCCGATCATCGAGATACCGTTCGCACTCGGCCTCGACAAAAGGCGACTGCGTCGAGATCACGCGATTCACGCGGGCCTTCTCGAAAATCAGGTTGGTGTACCGTTCTCGGCCAAGTTCCGCATACAGCGTGCGCCACTCAGCAACGATTCGCTTGATATCACCACTATCGGTCGGCAAGCCAAGCGCATGCGCAGCGGTCAAGATGCCGAGGCGTCCTTCCGAGACCGGCAGTGCACCATCGCCAAACGAACGCTCGATGAGCAAATCGACTCGCTCTGCTTGCGGCAACTGCCAGAGTGCCTCGGCCTCCGCATCGCTGAACCTGTGGTCCGAGAGGACCTCTCCGTAAAGGTAGTGGTAATCAATCGTTGCGTCCGGCCCCGCCAATGCGAACTCTGGTCCCATCACGTCCGGCATGTCATGCACATGGATGTCGGTGAACGTCATCTCTCGCAGGACCCTGTCCAGCAAGATCTCCAGACGCATCGGACTCAACCGTGGGGTGCCTGTGGTAACCGTACTCATCGCGAAACTCCTTACTTGATTCAGCCTCAGGGCGGCACGTGCTCCGAGTGCTACGCAAAAACCTCTCGTGCCATGCGCTGAAGAAACTGCAGCTCCTTCAAGGCATGACACGAATAAAAGCCTTCGATCCAATTCCCAGGACTGGCAGGAGAACTCCCGTCAGTCTTGGGCGGTCGCACTACTCTGAACAATTTTCAAGGAGAAAGAAGAAGGTCGTTTGCATAGTCGACCGGTCAAGAAAATGCAAGCAGGGGGAATCATCCAAGCCGAGCGCCGGCGGTAATCGATCGGCTGCTGCAAGTGTAGCCAGCCAGGCCTTCGCCACTGGTTTAGATCATATCGATTAATCACTCAGTCCGGAGAATAAGGCCCTTGCTCTTGTAGAAGCTAAGCCTCGAGGAGGGAGAGTAGTATGGCGATGGCGAGTAGAGGTAAGGGGAGAACTGATGCCGGTCCGGGTGGGCTCGTTGCCGACTATGTGCTGAGGCGTCTCAGCGAGTGGGGTGTGACCCGCATCTTCGGCTACCCGGGGGACGGTATCAACGGCTTTCTGGGTGCCTTCGATCGTGCTGAGGGGAGACCTGAGTTTATTCAGCCGCGCCATGAAGAGATGGCGGCATTCATGGCGACGGCGCATGCCAAGTTCACCGGCGACCTCGGCGTCTGCATCGCGACGTCCGGACCGGGTGCGATTCATCTGCTGAACGGTCTGTATGACGCGAAGCTGGATCATCAACCGGTGCTTGCACTCGTCGGCCAGCAGAAACGTTATTCCGTTGGCGCCGACTACCAACAAGAGATAGATCTGAACACCCTGTTCAAGGATGTTTCGGCGTACGTCACCACTGTCATGCATCCGGGAGCCGCCCGCCACGCAATCGATCGCGCTGTCCGTATCGCTCTGGCAACTCGCGGAGTTTCTACGATTGTCTTTCCGGAGGACATTCAGGAAGAAGAGGCGATGGAAGCGCCTCCCCGCAACCACGGATCTGTATTCTCTTCAATCGGCTATGTCGAGCCTCAAATCATGCCGCGCGAGGAACAGCTGCTGCAAGCCGCCGATATCCTGAATGAGGGGCAACGCATCGCGATGCTTGTTGGGCAAGGTGCAGCCAAGGCAGAGCAAGAGGTCATTGAGGTAGCGGAACTACTGGGCTGTGGTGTGGCTAAAGCGTTGTTGGCACGGGCGCATCCGCCGGACGACCTTCCCTTTGTTACCGGCTCGCTTGGGCTTCTGGGCACGAAGCCGAGCTACGACATGATCATGCGCTGCGATGTGCTGTTCATGATTGGCACGAGTTTTCCCTACGCCGAATGGTTGCCTGAGGAGGGTAGTTGCAAGTGTGTGGAGATTGATATCGATGCTCGTTACATCGGGCATCGCTATCCGGTGGATGTCCCGTTGGCTGGTGAGTCCAAGGCGACGTTACAAGCGTTATTGCCTTTGCTGAACCGAAAATCGGATCGCGCTTGGCGGGAGCAAATCGAGTCGAATGTGAGGGAGTGGTGGACTGTTGTCGAATCACGGGCAGGTCAGCACGGCGATCCGATGAATCCGCAAGCCGTGCTGTGGGAGCTGAACAAGCGACTGCCCGAGCGGACCATTTTGACTGCGGATTCAGGCTCTTCGACCAATTGGTGGGCGCGTCAGCTGAAGCTGCGCAAGGGTATGGATGCCTCGCTTTCAGGAACGTTGGCGACCATGGGACCCGCCACGCCCTACGCGATTGCCGCTCGCTTTGCGTATCCGGATCGGCCGGTGATCGCGACCATTGGCGACGGGGCATTTCAGATGAACGGAATGAACGAGATGATCACCGTAAAGCGGTATCAGGAGCGCCTTATGGCTGACGGGGTGCCCCTGATATTTTGCGTCTTCAACAATCAGGACTTGAACCAGGTCACCTGGGAGCAACGCGTGATGGCCGGTGACCCGAAGTTTGAAGGGTCTCAGCGCATCCCCGATGTGCCGTTCGCCAGATACGCGGAGCTGCTCGGGTTCAAGGGAATATTCTGCGACAGCGAGCAGGATATCGGTCGAGCGTGGGAGGAGGCGCTTGCGACCACAGATCGTCCTGTAGTGCTCGAAGTGAAGGTGGACCCCAACATACCGCCGCTTCCGCCGCACATTCGCTTCGATCAGGCCAAACACATGGTGTCCTCACTCGCTGGTGAATCTGAAGCGTGGGACATGATGAAAAACGCGATGAAGGGCAAAGCGGTCGAATTTAAAGCAGCAGTGAGCGGTAGTGACTAATCAGCAGACGGCGCCCGACGAAAGCGTATCAAAAGATTATTTCGATCCCCGCGCTCGGAAGGGAGCGACGGGTTCTCGCGGCAAGCAACCGGCATTTGAGCCGACTGAGACTCGGCGTCTCTACCAGGCGTTAACGCGAGCAGTTGCGGGGGAGGTTCGCTTCGACCCGGGGACTCGAAGCCTATATGCGACAGACTCTTCGAACTTTCGCCAGGTGCCGATTGGCGTAGTCGTGCCGCGAACGCTTGACGATGTGGTTGCTGCCCATCGAATTTGTAGTCGCTTCAATGCGCCGATACTGAACAGAGGCGGGGGAACCAGTCTCTCCGGCGAGACAGTGAACTTCGCTGTGGTAATCGATCACTCCAAATACCTGCGCCACATCGGTGTGCCGGATGCCGAACGGCGGCTCATTACGGTGGAGAACGGCGCGGTGAACGAGCAGGTAAACGAAGTAACTGCAACGGTCGGACTTGCGTTCGGTCCCGATCCCTCGTCCCATCGCTACTGCACGATTGGCGGCAATGTCGGAAATGATTCGTGCGGGATCCACTCTGTACAGTCGCAGCTTTATGGCCCCGGCCCGAGAACAGCTGACAACGTCCACTCGATGGAAATCGTGACGTATGATGGCGCACGATTTCCGGTCGGCGTGAATGAGGAGGCGAAGCTCGACAGGATAGTGCGGGAAGGCGGGCGAAAAGCGGAGATCTACGCCCAACTGCGCGATCTACGGGATCGCTATGCGGACCTGATTCGGAAGCGATACCCGTCGGTCGAGAAGCTACCGCGGCGGGTCTCGGGATACAACCTCGATGAGCTATTGCCTGAGCGCGGCTTCAATGTCGCTCGAGCTTTGGTCGGTACTGAAGGTACCTGCGCCACTGCGCTGCAGGTGACCTTGATGCTGACTCCCGCTCTTGCGCAGCGCGCCACCTTGGCCATCGCGTATGATGATATCGCCGATGCCTGTGAGCATGTCTCTGAGATTATGGAGTGGAAGCCAGTCGGTCTAGAGGGAATCGATCATCAGCTCTTCGTCAACGAGCATGCGAAAAGAATGTACCCCGACGCCCTGCGATACCTCCCACAGACGGGGGAAAACGCGTGGCTTCTGGTTGAGTTTGGCGCAGGACGGAAAGCGGAACTCGTCGAGCGGACCGATGCGTTTACACACTGGCTTGTTGAGACGAAACACTACGATAGATCAAGGATCGCGCTATTTGACGGTGGAGAAGGAAAGGGGAGGGCAGAAGCACTGTGGAAGATTCGTGAGGGCGGATTGGGCGCAACTGCGTTTGATCCTGATGGGACCTCGCACTGGCCCGGATGGGAGGATTCAGCCGTGCCGCCCGAGTCCGTCGGCAGCTATATTCGTGAGCTACGGCAACTCTACCACAAATATGGCTATCGAGGTGC
>JAGRAW010000086.1 GCA_020434415.1 Bdellovibrionales bacterium | reverse complement strand
GCCGGCGGTTCGACCGATGTAGCGACCGACAGCGATGCTAAACGGTTGCGGAAGCGCGCGCAGCAGGAATCTGAGCGCCCTGAACGCCAACGTACCGAGCCAGGCGAGAACGGGCTCGCTCGGTTTGGGTGAACGGTCGCTGAGGCTTGCAATAGTCACTGAGAGGTATCTACCGGTTCATTCTATTAAACGGCCGTTGCGAAATCGCATTCCTCCAGCCGAGTACCCCGAAATCGGGGTAGAGATTCATTTCCATAGTGGCGCACGCTTATAGATTCCATCTCTGTATCTGGCGGAACAACTGCTAGCTATTTGCGGCACTTGGAGGACTAAGCTAACGTAGGCAACAAATGAAAGTCTACGTCCACAGTGTTTTTCTCGAGCGCCGTCTTGTCTTCAAACGCGCTTTTTCGCTTCTGCTCGTCGTAGTCGTGGCGAGCGTTATAGGTTGCAAGGAGGAGGTCAGTCGACGACCTTCGGGCGATGCGTTCGCACCTGGTGCTCCGGCTCCGGTATTCGAGCTGGAGTCGCTAAGCGGGAAGCGGCAATCCCTGGGCGATTTCAAGGGGAAGGTGGTGTTGCTCAATTTCTGGGCGACTTGGTGTGCCCCCTGTGTTGCCGAAATGCCGGCCTTGGAACGTCTGCAGCAGGTACTGCGCGAGGAAGGTTTGGTAATCGTCTCGATCAATCATGATTCTCCGGATGCGCGCGCAGAGGTAGAGCGTTTCGCACGGGAACGCGGTTTGAGCTTCGAGATTCTACTTGACCCTGACCTGAGCCTGCCCCCGAAGTACGGCATCACCGGCTTTCCCGAGAGTTTCTTTGTCGGCCTCGACGGCACATTTCTCGAGTTCTCGGATCCTTCAACGAAGGAACAGGAAGTGCGTATCGTCTCTGACCGCCCCTGGGACAGCCCCGCGTTCGTAGCCGAAGTCCGAAAGTTGCTTTCATCTGCCGGTGCTACCCCGTCGCCAAAGTCATGATTCCGACGCTGCTTGAAATTCCCCTGCCGTTCGGATGGGGCTCAATTCCGATTCACAGTTTTGGCCTGATGATGGTGCTGGCGTTTCTGGCGGCATGGCGCAGGCTTGAGCTGTGTCTCAAAGAGGGTGGGGAAGACCCGGCGCTTGCCGAGCGCATGGTCACCTGGGCAGCAATTGGGGGTATTATCGGCGCCAGGCTGCTGTTTGTCGTCGGCTATCCTAACGACTTCGCCGCCGATCCGCTTGGCACTCTGTTTGGGGGCGCGGGATTCGTGTTTTACGGAGGCTTCATCGGCGGTGTGTTTGCCGTTTG
Organism: Bdellovibrionales bacterium; assembly: GCA_020434415.1. Taxonomy (GTDB): domain Bacteria; phylum Bdellovibrionota_C; class UBA2361; order SZUA-149; family SZUA-149; genus JAGRAW01. The sequence goes on along the minus strand of JAGRAW010000086.1, from coordinate 10,791 downwards.
GCTGCTGTTACGAAAGGTTGGCCGCCCCTTTTGGCCGATGTCGGATCTCGTTGCGCCTTCATTGGCCATCGGCTATGCCGTTGGCCGTATTGGCTGCCAACTCTCGGGTGATGGGGACTATGGCATGGCAAGCGATTTGCCTTGGGCGATGAGCTACTCGCTCGGGGTTGTGCCGACTCCGCCGGGGCTAAGAGTCCACCCTGCACCGCTCTATGAAACCGTTGGCGCGTTGGCGATTGCTTACATTTTACTTCGGGTCAGACGCGCAAGACAGTTGCCCCAGCCCGGACAGATTTTCGGGCTCTATTTGCTGCTCTCCGCGTGCGCACGATTCCTTGTAGAATGGGTGCGAATCGAACCGGTTATCGCTCTCGGCCTGACGCAAGCGCAGCTTGTCGCGTTGGCGCTCTGTTGCTGCGGAGCAGCGATCATTGGCATCCCGCGCAAAGCTGCCCGTTGAGGGCAGCCAAAACAGGCCGTTGAAAGCGTGCCGGTGAAAACAGGCAGGGAGGCGGGGCCGGAAGGCCGTCGCCGCCTTAGAGCTTATCCACGAATAAATCTGCTTGGATAAGCTCTTATTCTCTGTCAGCGACTACTGCTGGCAGGTGAGAGTAACCGTCGCGGGAACTCCGTCGATGACGGTCATTCCGCTTACTTCGAGTGAAGTGAGCGAGGAACTGCTCCGAACCGCGCTTCCTTCTACGCTCGCGCCGACATTGCCCGGAGAAACGATCACGGTACCCGTGGCAGAAGTTGTTCCGTCGTCGCCATCAAGGAGCGCCAGAGAGCTTTCGAAGGTCACCTTTTCGTCGTTGGAGCATACGTCTCCAATCTCGCAAGGGCTCGCGTTGACGGCAGCGAAGGTGGTCACCCTCACGTCATTGTTCCCAACCTGTTCGGTAGTCACCGAAACGTCGGAAGCCAGTACACGCTCCGAAGGTATTCCGGTGGTTCCACCGTCTGATTCTGTGCCTTCGGTCTCGAGCTCCAGCGAGCAGGTGTCGACGCTGTTGTCCTGAGCTACTACGGTGTAAAACGGCGATATGGCCGAAGTGCCGGCCCGATCCTCCGCGACCAGGCGGAACGCGGCAGGGAGTCCGTCGGTGAAATTCTCCACTCGGAGCACGCCCTCATCGATGAAAATGGAAGCCGGAAAGCCAAGGAACTCTTTCAGCTTATCCGGGGCACGCTCTCCGGGCCGTTGAATCCAGAGCGAGGTTCGGATTTGATCCGGCGTCGCTTGATCGTCAGTGCAGTTCCACTGGACGAAAAAACTGCTTTGCGCAGCGCGCGGGATGTTGATTTGACAGCGCGGCGGCTTTCGGTCTCCGTTACCGCTAAACCGTTCAGGCGAGCCGCCGAAGTCGAAGGTTTCCGCGTTTGCGACACCTGCTGCCAAAGAAAAAGCAACTGCGCACACTCCAAATTTCATCCGCAAAGACATAATGCCTCTCTCTTTCTCTCAATTGGTCGAGTTACTCTAGTTAGTCGTGTTCGGCGGTTCCGGAACATTCAAGTTCGGAATGCTAAGAAAGTCGGTAGGGTCCGCCCCTGTTAAAAATTCGATAGCGTCGCTAAAGCCGTCGCCGTCCGAGTCCCTGCGAGTCAGCAACGTGCCGTTCGCGGTCTCCACGTCATCGGACAGCCCGTCCCCATCGGCATCGCGAGGGCCGGGAGGCAGTCGGTCGATACCGTCAGGGGCCGGCGGCGCATCTCGCTCGGGGCGGTCGGACGAGTCGAACGGGTTGGAATTTGCGACAAGCTCGAAGCCGTCGTTGTAGCCATCATCGTCGATATCAGGATCCGAGGAGTCCATTCCGTTTGCGGTTTCAAAGGCGTCACCAAGGCCGTCCAAATCGCTATCAGGGTCGCTCTGCACCGCGTCCTCCGTTTCCAGAATTCGAGTGCGATTGAAGGGATTGGGTATTACCGAGCCATCCGCGGGATCGCCGCCGTTACCGACAAACTCCACGCCGTCGCTATAGCCATCCTGATCGGAGTCTGCCTGGAGCGGCTCCAGCCCGAAGGAATCTTCAAGCTCACTGCTCAAGCCATCGGCATCGGAGTCTTCAGGAGAACCGGTCGGATCGTCAATCGCCCCGCCGCTATCGACCGCCGTCGCTCCAATGAAGACGTCCTTGGTCATAAAGTCGTTGCAGCCCCACCCCAGCAGGGTCGACACGAGCACAAGCTCCACCGCTCGCAAAAAGCTCTGCTTTCGCAAAGAGAAGCTGGATTGGCGAAACTTTCTCATAGTAATTTGGGTGTACAACTGGTAGTTGAGCTATCTAAGGATACTACACCGAACCGTCCGGTAGCCGCGCACGATCGACATTCGTCACTAGTTGACTACCTGAAATTAAGACAGATGATTTGCCAGGAATGTTAGTCGCTCAAAAATAGCACGGCAAGGGAATTTTCTACCCCGGCTGTTTCTGCTGCACAGTGCGTACCGTGCTGCTGTGCGCTCGGGAGGAGGAAGGAGGCAGCCTATGACGCCTGCAGGTAACCAGTGGATTGCGGAGTTTCGAGAGTGTAGCGGAGAGCTGCTCGCTAGCCCTGAGGCGCTCACGACACTTTTTCTCGCAGGCTTGGGGCAAGCCGGATACAAGGTCGTGTCATCAGCAAGTCATCACTACGCTCCGCACGGTGTCACCGTGATGGCTTTGCTCAATGAATCTCATGCAGTCATTCACACCTATCCGGAGGCGGGCCACGTTTCGCTCGACCTCTTTACGTGCAGTCCTCAAGCTGAAAACGCTCACGAACTCGTCAGATTTCTAAAAGCCGGCTTTCAGGCGAGGCAGGTAAAGACGGCCGAGCTGTTGCGTGGTGACCGGCTCGAGCTTTGGCGCGAAAACAGGGCCTGTGTTTCCAGTAGTGCCGTCTTGGAGGTGTTCATTCAGGCAAACCTGGTCTTTCGTGAAACGACCGACAATCGGCTGGTCGAGTGTTATCACAACGAGCGCTTCGGCAAGATTCTGATGATGGACGGCTATCCGCGCTACATCGAGTCCGAGGCACCGGATCTGCACTCGATACTGCTTCAACCGCTACAACACTCCGATTCCGGAAGCTCGGTAGTGGTCCTTGGGCTGGCCTCGGAGCGTCTGTTACGCGAACTGGTCGATGGTGGCGCTACTACGCTGATTCAAATAGTCGACAGTGAAAAGCAAATGGATATCGCGAGCCGGGTCGTCGGATCCTTCCAGGCTCCCGGCAGCGTTTCCTACGAGGTGCGATACGGCGTTCCCTGCGAAATTCTGCGAACGGTGTCGGAGTGTGACTACCTCGTGTCGCTCGATGAGTTGCATGGCGCGCACTACGGCACGCTCTCCCGAGAGCGCTACTTGGAAACGCTTTTTGTCGAGTGCGGCCGAGCGATGCGTGCGGGCGGATCTGCAACCTTTTGCTGCGGTCCAAGTATAGAGCAGCCTTTCATCGAGCTCGTCTCCGGAATCCTTACACCCTACTTTTCAACGAGTACCTTTGTACAGGGCCACCTTCCCGCCCGCGGGGGTATGCACACTTTCGTGAGAGCGATTTGTTCATGACGATAATCAGGACCGTGTAATGGAGCAGTTCCAAAGCAGAGCACTTTCCGTCGGTGAGAGCGAAGGCTCCCGAGGGGGCTATCTGATAGCACTGCTCCTGTTCGTAGTTTGTACTGTCCTCGGTGTGGGCGAAGCAATTGAATCGGGGTCGCGCCTTTACGGCGCACCTGCGTTCGAGTTCCTCGCTCCCGGTACGCACTCCATCGCGGTCACCGAAAGCGGGAACTACACCTTGTGGAACGACGCAAGCACCACGTTTGAGGGCAAAGTGTTTCGTTCGTCCGAAACACTCCCTTCAGACTTCGATATCGAGGTCCGGGCACCTAACGGTGTGCGAGTTCCGTTGATTCCGCAATCCGGGGCGACGGTAAGGAGAGGGGATGCTCATGCGCGATATGCCATCGGGACCTTCACATTCGACACACCCGGCACCTATCAAGTCATCACCACAGGGAGCTTTTCCACGCGTGTCCTTTCGATTCGCCGTGCCATTTTCAGGGAGCTATGGGTCGCGATGGGAACAGTGGGTGTTTGGCTTTTCGGGGGATGGATACTCGCTCCGGGCATTGCCCTGGTAACATGGCTAAAGAAGAAAGCTGAACCGGCACAACGCTCCGGTGCCGTGGGTGCCGAGCGATGGGCTCCGCCGGGTCCGCCGGTCGGCACCAGTGGTGCTGTTGTCTCCGATGAGGAGCGTAGCAAAGCCGTGCTGTTACATCTCAGCGCTCTTGCGGGCTTCATCGTGCCGTTAGCGTCGGTCATCGGTCCCTTGCTTCTTTGGCTACGCTTTCGGTCTCAGTCCTTGTTCTTGGATCGACACGGTAAGGAAGCGGTCAACTTTCAAGTGTCAATGCTGCTCTATGGGATTGTCTCGCTGCTCCTCTTGCTCGTGCTCATCGGTTTAGTGTTGCTCGTCGCGCTCTGGTTGATTTGGATTGTCCTGGTGATTGCTGCTGTCGTGAAAGCGGGAAGGGGAGAGGAGTATCGATATCCGCTCAGCATTCGCTTTCTTCGGTAGCAGATTGCTGGAAAATGCTTCTTTAGCAATCTGCTAGCGGGCAGTTCGTCAATTTGGTGAATATGAATAATCGTGTGGCAGTGCGAGCTGGCATTTCCTGATAGAAAATCGTAAAAAGGAAGGCGGGGTCCCAGAGGAAACGCGCTCGGTCAGGGGGAGAACGGTCGGTTGCGGATTAGTGCCGGATCGCATAGTCGGGAGATGGCGAAGCTTCTATGTTCGTGCATCCTGGTATCGCAGATCGGAGTTTTCGCACCTCAACGGGACCAATACAGCTAGTCGCAAGGGTAATCACCGAAGATGCAATCCAATAACCATACCGACTCGGAACCACATAAGCTATCGACTACACCTGTCCGAGCGGACGGCGGAGTTACTTTGACCGAGTTACCTGCCGGTTCGAGACTGTGGGTGTTTCCACTTTCTTCTGCACTTACCGCTGCGCAAGAAGAGCGGCTAGCGCGGGCACTTACGGAATGGATTGTTACCTGGAAAGCACACGGGAGCAGTGTGTCCGGCGGATTCGAGCTGTATCGCAGCCGCTTCGTCCTGGTTGCCGCAACTGAAGAGCAGGTGCAGGTGTCGGGCTGTTCCATCGACAGCTTGTTTCGTCAAGTACAACAGATGCTCGCCGAGATTGCAGTGCCGTTGGCGGACATGTCGTCCATCTTTTATCTGGAAGGGGCGGTGGTGAAGCAGGTGAGCCGGAGTGAGTTCAAGGCGCTTGCGGCAGACGGGGCGGTCAGCGAGACGACTATCGTCTTCGACTGCTCGCTACAACACCTGGATCGCTTCCGCGACGGAGCCTTTGAACTCCCGGTGAGCGCTTGTTGGCATAAGCAGCTCCTGCCGAAATAGCACTGCGCGGAAGACGCGAGGAACAAAGAAATCCGAGAGCAAAGAAATCTGAGCTATCAGGGTGCCGAAAAAACTCCTTTCAGCACCCTATCAGAACTAACAAGTCGCCCCACTTGCCCAACTAGCAGTAAAAGATTTTCTCTCCGTCGGCTTTCGGCAAAGTTACGCTTTCTTTGCCGCTCAATTGCCAGCCCAGCTCTTCCGTGTCCTGCAGTTTGCGATCAAGCTTACCAACCAAGCAGGGGAGTGCGGCATCATAGGTGTAGCGATGCATTAATGCGTCGAGCGGCTGTTCTCGATGGCGATGCCCTTCGTGACTGAGTCGAACGAACACATCGATTGTCACCTGTCGAGCAGCTTCCTCGTCTCCCGTGAGATGCATGGCCAACGTGAAGACGGTCACCTCATAACGACCGACAATTTCTTCCAGCGTGACTTCCTCCCCCGCAACCAACGCCGGTTCCCACCCCAGATCTTCTTTTGGCGTCGACATAACCTTTCCTCCCGTTTCGAAAACCACCCTTAGTTTTAGCCCTCAAGGCGAGTATACGTAGTGTTTTCAGGCATTTCTATAGAATAGACGTTCTACCTGAGCCCATCAACGGATGGTGGTGAGAACGGCGGCCGCGGTTGCCGGTAACAAGGACGAACAGAACTACCGCTGCAACGCGGCTTGTACCGGTATAGGACCGGTTTGTGCGGAGTTGCGGCCGCCTTTGGTGAACACTCGGCTGACATGCATGATACGCCCAGACTCGGCCGGAAGCAGGGCTGCTAGATCGAGTGCTTCGCCGGTCGCGACATGGAGGGTTTCGAGCCGTTGGTTCTCGGAGGCAACCCTGCTGAGGATGGGGAGCGGTTCCGTCTCCTCAGGCACCAGAAAGAGCCCCTCGCGCTTGGCGGCCTGCCCGAGCGAAGCGCTCCCCGAGGACCAAACCAACACCGGCGCAACTATCAAGCCGATGATAATCGGTGACATCCAAGCGAGAAAGGCGACGTCGACCATCCAGAGCACCGCGCCCCAGACCACTCCGATAATGCTCAACCATGCAGTACCAGCCGCGGCTTGAAGAAAGCGGAGCCCATTCGCCGAGCGGTTCTGGGGGTTCCATTGCACTTTTCTTCCGGACAGGGTCTGCACCACAAACCAACTGTGGAAGATCATCATCGTTGGTGCAAATACGACGAAGAACAGGGTTTCCAGCAGGATGCTCCAAAATAACTGTACGGCTCCTCCGTAAGCGCCTCTGAGTCGGCGGCTACGAAAGGTGAGTAGGGCCGCACCGGCTTTCGGCAGAAACAGAACGACAACGGTCGCAGTGAAAAGCGCGATTGCGTCTTCTTGACGAGAAATCGGCCATTCAGGGAACAATTGATGACTCTTCGGGAAATAATTGTGCACACTCAGTTTCGAGATTATGCGATCCGAGGTGGAGAGCAGGAGCAAGGACAGCCACATCGGGGAGCTCAAATAAGCGAAGGCGCCAATGAGAAAGAAGATACGCGAGTGAAGCCTCAGTCCGTGCTTGTGCACCAGTTTCAGATGCTGGAGATTGCCTTGCGACCACCGCTGATCTCTCTGCAAATACTCGATCGGCGTCGGAGGAAGTTCTTCGTAGCTGCCGTGAGCATCGGGTAGAAGATACACACCCCAGCCCGAGGCGCTCAACAAAGCAGCCTCGACAAAGTCGTGGCTCAAGATTTCCCCACCCAAGGGGGGACGACCGGGAAGGGTGCCGAGGCCGCAGTGCTCGGCGAACGGCTTCAGCCTGATAATCGCATTGTGACCCCAGTAATTGGCGGATGCGCCGTAGAGAAATACCGAGCCGCGCGTCATTACCGGACCGCAAAGACGACAGGCGAACTGAATCATGCGCCCAAACAGCGATTCGGCGTTCGCGATCATCGGTGCCGTCTGTATCAGCGCTGCCTGGGGATTCGATTCCATCATTCCTGCCAGGCGACAGAGCAGATCCCCGGCAATGATACTGTCAGCGTCGAGCACGATCATGCTCTCGTAGGCAGCCCCCCAACGGCTGATGAATTCGGCGATATTGCCGGCTTTCTTGGAGATGTTCTTTTCCCGGCGGCGGTAGTAGAGCCGCGCTCGCCCCTCTTTCCGTAGGAGAACGCAGAGCTCTCGCTCTCGCTCCGCGACTTCAGGTCGGCGAGTATCACTGAGCACGAAGAAATCGAAGATGCCGGGAGCTTTCTCCTCCACCTCATCGTACATTGCCGCCAGAGCTGCGTAGACGCGCTCCGGAGTCTCGTTGTAGACCGGCATGACAATGGCTGTCTTTTCGCTAAGCCGTTCCGGAGCGGGATGCAGCGGGCGGCGGCGCTCGCCACGAACAGGATCCAGTCGCAGAGCCGTAAGCAGTAGTCCGGTGACGGCAAGCCAAAATGGGATTGCGATCCAGGTGAAGCACAGTACAAAAAGAAGTAGAATCGCTGCCCGTAGACTTTCGTGCTCGACACCTTCCAAGACGTGCGCAGCTCGCAGCGACATCCACGCGACGCTTGCGACGACCACCAGCCAAAAGCAGGCCTTTCGCAGCCGACAGATCGTGGCGCCGAAGCTCGAGCTAATTGTACGCAATGGCGTCATTCTTCTTAGCGCTCCACTTCGTTCCAGAGATACATCCATGTCTCCGTCATTCGGCGTCCGTTCAGAGAAAGGGAGAGTCGCAAATCGGCGGCAGTGGAGCGCGGTCGTTCGGCGAGAAACATTACGCGCCACTCTCCGTTATCGTTATTCTTGAACACGCTCATTTCACTAAACCGACCGGAAGACATCGCGATATCAGGCGTCAGGGGTTGATCTTCCCCTAGTGCCGCGATTGCGTCGGATGAAAAATCCACGATAAAACGTCGCTTGACGGTATCGGCATCAGGATCGTTCGCAGGTACATGGATGCCGCTATCTGCCACTAGTGTGCGCACTACTTTTGCCAGCCCGGTCTCAGGACCGTCGCTGTCCACTATCATCCGGTAACGGAGCGTGAGGTGCTCTTCGGCCAATTCCTTCGGAACCCAATACGCAACGATGTTATCGTTTGTTTCGTCATTGGTGGGGATTTCGATCAACTCGACTGCCCCAGCCCCCCAGTCGCCCTGCGGTTCAATCCAAATGCTTGGACGATTGTGATAGCGCGCTTCGACATCCAAGTAGCTCAAGAAGTTCCGGTCCCGCTGTAGCAGGCCGAACCCTCGGGGATTCACGTCAAGAAACTGCGAAGTCTGCACCTGTAGGGCGGGGTTATGTAACGGGCGCCATAACCACTGATTGTCGCCACGGCCGGTGCGAATCAAGAGGCCGTCTGAATCATGGGTCTCCGGCCGAAAATCGCGGACGCGCCGAGGACCGCCTTCACCCTTGAGGAACATACTGGTCAGCGGAGCAATGCCGAACTTGCGGTTACGGTCTCTAAAAAAGAGCGTAGCCGTACAATCTACCACGGTCTGCTGACCGGGTTGAAGGACGAAGCTGTAAGCCCCAGTGACGCTCCGACTTTCCAGTAGGGCATATACCGTAAGCGTGTCCTGCTGCGGCTGCGGTTTCTGCAGCCACAATTGAGAGAAGTAGGGAAACTCTTCGCCCCGCGCCCCGGCGGTGTCCACAGCCAATCCTCTTGCCGACAGTCCGAAGTTGAGCCCTCGGGACACAAGGCGAAAATACGAGGCGCCGAGAAAGACTCCGACTTCATCCTGCACGGCGGCTTTGTGCAGGGGATAGGTGATGCGGATGCCTGCAAAGCCCAAATCCTCGCGAGTCTTCACGATTCGGCCGGCATCGTCATCGAAGCGAAATAGCTCTGACGTGAACGGAATGTGACGGGAGACGCCTTGATCAAGCTCGTGCATCGTCACCGGAATGTTGTAGAGAAAGCCGGGATGAAAGAACTCGACCTGAAATAAAGCGTTCCCGCTCCACAGCGCTCGGTCCCGATGGAAACGAATCATCCGGTAGTGGTCGTAGGACAGGTTTAGTAGATGCGACGGCAAGGTTGCCGGCGGGCGGTAATCGGCGCTTGCCAGCTCGCGCGCGATCGCGATGACGGTGCCGAAGTCGACCGTGGGGGCTTCAGACTCGGACTGCTGGGCCTGAGGCTTTACCGGCGTGCCATCCGCCTTGGGCTTGGCCGCTGTAGAGTCGGCAAGTGCTGCCGAACCGAGCAAAACCAGGCATAAAAGCTCAAGGAGCAGCCAGAGGACGATTGACGAGGTATCGCGTCGTCGAGCTCGATTGCGACTGGCGCAACCTGGGAAGAGTAAAGCGCTTTCTGTGGAGCGCCAAATGACATCCATACGAAGTCGTGACCATCCTCTCGAGAATATAGGACCCCAATTAAGCAAGGGTATGGCGGATATTTAGACGCACCACTTGCACTTGTCATCTTAAAAAGTCAAGAATCCCGGCGACTGCAGAGAGATTACCTGACGTTTCAAGAGGTTGTGACATTATGAGGTTTCAATGACTTCAAATCTGACACTTGTACTAGCGGATTAAGCGGACTGAGTTGTGTCGGGCGAGGAAGTTGTCCGCGCGGGGCCGGCGAGGCTTGCTCTCCGAACGCCCTGTTTCTCATGGTGAAGCTTCGTCCTGAAGGAACTTCATTGACCGTTCGGATCTCCACTCCTTATATTACTTGATCACGGTCAGGGACTTTTGCGCCAGCTCATGAACCGTAACTTCTAGCAGTTGGGCTCTCTCTCATTGCGCACTGAACTATCCGGGATCGACTGCGTATTTCCCTCCGTCCGAGTTGCCAAAAGGGTCACACGAGCGGAGGGAGAAGCATGGCAAACGGTTGTAGAGGGCGCACCGCGGAAAAAGTCGGCAGTGTCGAATCGGACTCCCTAAATTCGACTGTGGCGGGGCGACCATCACTGGGTTCACGAGGTGTAGAAAGGAGTGCGTGATGCAAGTTCAGATCAGCGTAAATGGTCATTGTCGGTGTCAGTTCTTGTACGCGGCAGGTCGGTTCGATGCGGATGTCACTGTCGAAGACCGCGTCGCTCGCATCACTGTTCCAGGAGCAGTCCAAAAATTCTTGGAACAGCCCGAAATGCGACCACGCTTGTTGCAACGACTGCGCGGATATTACCCTCAGCTCGGCGAGCTTCAGGTCTATACAAACGGTGGGTGATTATTCGTTCGCTGCTTCACGAGGGTGCTCGAAAACCAAAGAGACTTCATAGCTTCAGGCGAAGCTCCGAGGCCGCCTGACGAAAACCTGAAGAGAAGAAGGAGGGTTCTCGGGGAGTGCATCTGCGTGCTCCGTCGAGCCCCTCAGACGGTTCGCACGCCATGCACTCCCCACTTCAACGAAGCCGAAGGCTACAGCTAGCACTATTCGG
>JAGRAW010000085.1 GCA_020434415.1 Bdellovibrionales bacterium | reverse complement strand
TCCGAAGAGATCGGTCTCCGTTTCTTCTCCGAAGGTCGTCTCAATCACGCCGGCCTTGGTCCCGCCGAGCCCGTCCGCGTATCCGAGTGCACGCTTGAATGCCTGACCGCTCGCGTCCTGATAGACCGCGACCAGACAGGGCACACCATGCCCCTCGACGTAGGTCTGCCGAACGAGCGCACCCGGACTTTTCGGGGCGATCATCACGATATCGATATCCTTCGGCGGCTTGATCTGCCCGTAGTGGATATTGAAACCGTGGGAGAAGAGCAGTGTCGCTCCGGCCTTGACGTTCGGTTCGATGCTCTCGCGATACAGCTTCGCTTGCGCCATATCCGGGGTCAGCACCGCAATAAGATCGGCATCCCGAACTGCTTCAGCCGGTTCGAGCGGTTTGAACCCCTCCTCTTCTGCTTGCTTCCATGTCGGCCCGCCGGGACGCACCCCGATTACGACATCCAAGCCGCTATCACGGAGGTTCAGCGCTTGAGCACGCCCCTGGCTCCCATAGCCAAGCACCGCAATACGTTTTCCCTTCAGCGCTGACGCATCGACATCCTTTTCCCAATACAAGGTCGCCATTTTGCTCTCCTTAAAGTGACTGGTGCCCGAGCTACCTCGATACCTGAGATACCTGGATACCGAAGACACCTTGAAACCAGTGTCGACACCGAGTCACGGTATATAGTTATTCGTTTCTCGTTACTTGCAGCCGTTCCAAGATGCTCTCTTCGTCATTACGTTCGCAGAGTACATCCCGTTTCAGATAAAAAAAAACCCCGCTACCGTGAGGTGCGGGGCCTTGCTCAAGACACAATGGTCTAAGAAGGCGACCCGCACCCGGCGATAATAAGCACCACCGAAATGAGAGCAATTCCTTCAAAAGTAGCCATGATCGTCTTGTCTAATGTACCTAACTTTATCTTTTACTGCGTTCGCATCCGTCGACTCTCGTGCTTCACTCCAGTCGACCCGGCCTCGATACAAACAACCCGGTCTTGATACAAACGAACCGGCCTCGATACAAACACAGCCTATCGATAGTCGTGCGAGAGTAGCAGCACAAGATGCGATCGTCAAGCGGCCGGACTACTCGATGCAAAGAGCTCGGTTCGCGGCCGAGAGTGCCTAAAGTGCCCTTTCTGCGGCATCGTTTCGTCGAAACAGCAGTGCGTCTCCCTCCGGATCGACCGCCTTCTCTTCAAGGACCAGCGTCCATTGTTCGCTCTTTCGGAGGGTATCGGCTAGCGGCGCCTGTGGTCTCAGCAAAGCCCACCGAAAATCATAGCGTTCCACGGCCTCGGCCCATGAACGGCGTTCGCGCTCGAGGTCGAAGTACTCCCGATACCTGGCTTCTCCATGCAGAACGTTTCTGTCGTCGATAAATACGGACTCTCGTGGATACAACCGCCAACTCAGATAGCCGCCCCAGTCCGGAGTGTGAAAAACGCGAGCGGCGGGAGCATGAGCGATTAGCTCGACAGCTTGTTTCGGAAAGCGCGGAGGAATCGCCGAATCTTCCTCGCTGCGAAACGGCACTCTTTGGGACCACACGGTAGTCACCACCAGCCATAGCCACATGGCGAACGGAATCATCATCCCCATTCCCGGTGCTCCGCGCTTACTCCTTCGCGTGATCAGGTTCACGAGGCGCCCAATCACTTTGCCGGATCGAGCCGGCCTCTCATCCACAAAATGCGTAATCATCGCCAGAAGGGGCGCCGGCGCCGCAATCGCGAAGAACGGGATGTAGCGGCGCGAGACAAAACCGGCGACGAGGAGCAGCACAACCACGCATCCTTCAAACCCTGACATAGTTCGCCAACCGGAACGGGCGATAGCGAACAGCAGTAGCAGTGCAGCAAGCAAGTAGAAGGGAAAGAAGGCATTCGCCCACTCCGGGGCAAGCCACTCGCGGTTGAGCGACATAAAGCCAGAGCTGCTGCCCAACGTCAAAATCTTGCGGTGAAGCGCGATTCCGTGCGGAGTGCAGAGGGTCGCGATCAGCGACAAGAGGGTGATCCCGATGACTCCCAACACACGCCGATCGCGCCGCACGATCAGCACACCGACCGCTACTCCCAAGAGCATCCATCCCAGCACGAATGCCGGGTGTACATTAGCCCACAGCAGAAAGAGCGCCGGAACCGGTGCAAGGAACAACGGTGGCTGCTGCTCGTCAAAAAAGCGAAGTAACGCACGATGCAACAACGCAAACAGCATAAACGAAAAGAGCACCGGCCTGAGCAGCCACTGAATCGCACCGGTCGATGCCGAGAGAACGAGTGTTAGCACAATTAGATATGGTGCGTAGCCCCGCCGTTCCAACATACTGCCGGGCACCGCTACAAACGCCGCGACTACGAGACCGATCGCACCAACGTGTAGCAGAGGAAAACCTCCCAACGAATACACCCACCACAGCAGGACATCGCCGAACCACTGATCATGAATCCAAGTGGCTCCTTGGGTCGTGAACGCGAAGAGGTCGTGGGTGGGCACTTCCCGGTTGTCCGTCATCCATTGCCCCGCCCGAAGATGCCAGCCAAGGCCGGGATCGCCCGCCATGCTCTGTCCGAAGACGACAAGCACCGCCATGACGTAGAGAGTTATCCAGTCGCTCGCTGTTAGCCGCATGAAAAGGCTTCGTCCACCCCGACGCGTACGCTACTATTGCAGCCATAACTGTCATATCAGGAGCAAAAGAGGGAAGCGCTATGTTTCGGCGAATCAAGGAATTTTTCGAGGGAAAGGCTACACTTGAAGTGGATCGCACCGGCGAGCCCACCGGAAAAGACCTCCAGATCGCGACAGCGGTGTTGCTTCTGGAAATGGCGGGCGCCGACGAAGACTATGCTCCGGAGGAAGTCAAAAGCTGTTTTGCCGCGTTTCAGCGTCAATTCGATGTCGAAGATGACGAGACCCTCCGCATCTTTGAAAGTGCTGAACAGCTTCGGGAAGAGAAGGGCAAGATCGACGAATTCGTCCAGGTCATCAACGAGCGATTCAACGACCGTCAGAAGCAGATCATCATGGCGATGATTTGGCGGATCGTCATTGCTGACGAAGTCGTCGAGAATTACGAGCAGCGGTTCGCCAGCCAGCTTCGAACTCGACTCCAGCTCTCGCGCGAGCAGGCAGAGGCTGCGAAGGACTTGGCCCTCGAAGGGGCTGTGTAGCGGGGGGGGCCGCGTTGTGGGGGCTGTGTAGCTGGTTCCGGATAGCCCCTGCGAAGGCACTTTCGCTGCCGACGGCCTACTTCTCGACGTTCTCCGTTCTACCGGCTTTCCTTCCAGCGTCGCCTGCTATCGTTCTTTAGCGCCGGATGGTTTGATATAGCTCCCAGCGTCGATCGGCAAGGCAAGGAAACGCCTCTCGGTAGCGCCGTACTTCTGCGGGATCGACGGTGCCGATGGAGACACCGGCCGTAGCCCCTCCATGCACGATGAGTTCTCCGCTCGGGGAATAGAGCGAGGAGCACCCGCTGTAGGAAATCCCTCCCCCATTGCCCACTCGATTGACTCCGGCGACGTACGCTTGATTCTCGATCGCTCGTGCGCGAAGCAAGGTTTCCCAGTGCGATTGACGCACCTCCGGCCAGTTCGCGACCACGACGAACAGGTCAGTCTGCTCCGCGAGTAACGCAAAGGGCTGAGGGAAACGAAGATCGTAACAGATGAATAAGCTGACGCGGACTCCGCCGATCGTGACTGTCAGCGTAGAGTCTCCGGGCAACGCGTTGCTTCCCTCACCGCCATGGCCGAATAGATGCACCTTGGAGTAGCGACCAAGTTCGCCAGAAGGCCCGCACACGACCAGCGTATTCCTTGCTCGCTTCTCGAGTGCGTCATCCGCAGGAATCTCCGGAAGACTGCCGGCGGTCGCTACCGCGCATTCCTTGGACAGGGTCGTCAGAAGCTTCGTCCCGGCAGCGAAGAAATGCCGCGCACGATCCCCGGTAGGAAAGGAAAATCCACAAGTAAACATCTCAGGAAAGAGCAACAACTCGGCCTTCCGTCGCACCGCCTCCTCGCCCAGAGCTCGCGCCATGGTCACGTTTTGTGCGGCGTCATCCCAAGCAATGTCCATTTGTAGTAGCGCGACGTTCATCTCGGCCCGGCTCTCCCGTAGCGACAACGACCAGCTCAAATCCGGTATCTCACACCTACCTCATTTCTTACTACCGAAATCGCAAATCCAGGAAATTGCACCGGTCATCAGGGAACAGTCCTCAAAACATTGAAGAGATCGGTCGGGGCACCTCTCCTCAACCAAAAAGGCGCACGAATGAGCTATATTTTTATCGGTGGCGCGCAGAGAACCGGAACGACTCTGCTACAGCAGATTCTCTGCAACAGCCCCACTACCAACCCTATGCTCCAGGAGGCAACCTACCTGCGAATGCTCGTGCAGGCTTACCCTCGTGCGGCTAGAGAGCGTCACATCATCGATTACTTTCCGACCGAGCCGGAGTTTCTCGCGTTTCACGGACAGATCATTCGGATGTTTCTTGAACGGGCTCGATCTCGCTATGCGAACGTTCCACTTCTGGTCCTGAAGGATCCTCAACTCACGCCACTGTTTCCCACACTGCATCGACTGCTTCCCGAAGCACGCTTCGTTTGCCTGGTCCGCGATCCGCGAGACACCATAGCCTCGATGATTCGAGTGGGAGAGCGTGGAGAAAAACTCTACGGCAGGAATATTTTCGCGCGTAACATCGAAGCCCTTTCGCGCCATTTTCTTTCCTATTACTCGCCGATCATCAAATGTGACGAAGCTGCGTTCCGTGCTGCCGTGCTATTTCTTCGCTTTCGCGATCTCGTGCATCACGCGGACCGTATTTTCCCTGTGTTGGAGGAGTTCACCGGGGTACAACTCGGCTCCGTGCGTCCGGATCGACCATTCGACACCGGCACCGTCGATTACGAGGCTGACAAGGCGATTTCTCCTTGGTGGTCGGAGCACTACGGACAGCCGATCAGTGCGGCTCCCGTAGGGGGCTTCTCACAAACCCTCTCCGCGGAAGAAGCGGCAGAAATCAGTTTGCACTGTGCCGCCTTCATGAAGCTTTTCCATTTCGAGGAACTTACCGATGGCTAACGTTCTCGGACTACAGTTCGGACATGATGGAGCCGCCGCAATCATCCGAGACAATCGTCTGGTCTGCGCAATCTCCAATGAACGGCTCTCTCGACAAAAGAAGGCGTCGGGCGTAACCGAGGCCATGCTGCAGTATGTCTTGGACGAAGCCGGACTGACCTTAGCTGATATCGAATGCGTGGCCATCTGTAGCTACTTCTACTCACCCGAGAACGTCGTCAAGGTTTTCGATCTGCAGCAGCGAGAGCTGACCCGCCATCTGATCGACTTGCCGACCGGCGCGACGCATACACCGTGCATCGTCGGTATCGGCGATCGACGACTGCGAGGCGTGGTAGTGCAGCATCACATCGCTCACTGCGCATCGGCCTACTACATGAGCCCGTTCGAGGCGGCAGCCTGCCTCTCGGTAGATGCCAGCATGTTCCGGCCGGAGGCATGCTCCCTGTTCGCCTACGGTAGTGGTCATGAGCTGCACTACCATAGCTGTCCCGGCATCATGATTGGGAATGCTTACTCGGTATTTACGGAGAAGCTCGGCATCGGGCCGGGGCTGACCAAGGCAGGAACGACGATGGCGCTGGCCTCCTTTGGTAAAGCGTCCAAGCTCGCTCGCGCCGAATGGCGACGGTTCGCGCTTCCCTATTGGGAACGTCGCTCTCAACCATCAGATCCCGTACACATTGATTTGATGTGGGCCGAGCTCTCGGGTCTGGCGCCGCATCAGCCTTTTCCGCGGGAAGAAAGCGACAGTCCGAAAGCGATGGTAATCGCAGCGTCCCTACAGTTCATCTTCGAGGAAGCGCTTGTCGAAGCGGCGAACGCGCTGTTCGAGCAAACAAGGACCTACAATGGAGCGTCGCTCTGCCTCTCCGGAGGTTCTTTTTTGAACTGCAACACGAACATGGCGATTAAGCGGCGCACACCGTTTCAAAACGTCTTCCTCTTCCCCGGGTGCGGAGATGACGGCACAGCGGTCGGCGCTGCCCTGTTCGCTACCCACAACCTCCTGCAGCAAAGTAGAGAACGATACACGCCGGGTGATGTCGCATATCTGGGACGCTCTTACCCGGACCCGCAGGACGGCGAAGCTTATGATCCTCGCGAAGTCGCTCGAGCGATTGCACAGGGAAAGATTGTCGCCGTTTGTCGCGGCCGGTCCGAGTTTGGCCCGCGCGCGTTAGGAAACCGCTCCTTGCTCGCTGACCCTCGAAACCCGGCGATGAAGGACATTATCAACGAGCGGGTAAAACACCGTGAGTGGTACCGCCCTTTCGCACCCGTAGTACTCGCCGAAAAAGCGTCCGAGTGGTTCGACGCCGATTTCCCTAGTCCGTTCATGTTGTTCATCGCTGAAGCCAAGCGCCCGGAGCTGGTCCCGGCGGTACTTCATGTCGATCGAACTGCCAGGCTTCAGACCGTCTCTCACGAAGACAACCCTGCACTCTACGAGCTCGTGCAGGCTTTCGACGAAGAAACCGGCGTGCCCATGCTGCTCAACACAAGTCTGAACGACAATGGTGAGCCCCTGGTCGAAACGCCGGAGGATGCAAAACGGTTCTTTGCGCGCGGAAATGTCGACCTGTTGGTCCTCGGAAACCGGGTTTTTCACAACAAGTTGTGACTTCCCTTCGACTTGCACTGGCGCCAAGCCCCACGCTATACCCCTAACGATACATTCGAGTATTTTCTCACGCCGGAAGCGTGACCAGATCCTAACTCGGCAGACGCTTCGAGCCGGCGTCGCCCCACTGCGAACGGAGAAGTTATGTCGACAGATCCCTACTTCCAGGACCTTTTCGCCGACCGTATCGGCGGCAGCAAGTACGGCAAAGGCACCGAGATCTACAAGTTCGAAAAGATAAAGCGGGCGAAACGCGCTGCGATAGCAGATTTTCCGAACCGCCCCCTCCTGGACTTCGGGATTGGTGAAAATGACGAGATGGCAGCGCCGGAAGTTCGCGCTGCCCTGAAGTCTGAAGTCGATCGACCGGAAAACCGCGGCTACGCCGACAATGGAATACTGGAGTACAAAGAAGCGGTAGCCCGTTTCATGCAGCGTGAATTCGGTGTCGCCGTCGATCCGAAGACCCAGGTGAACCATTGCATCGGCTCGAAGACTGCTTTGGCGATTCTGCCGGCCGCTTTCATCAACCCCGGCGATATCACGCTCATGACCGTGCCGGGCTACCCTGTAGCCGGGACTCACACGAAATACTACGGGGGCGAAGTGCACCGACTGCCTCTGGTTGAGGAGAACGGCTTTCTTCCGGATCTCGACACCATTCCGGAAGCAATCCTCGAGCGCTCCAAATTGTTGGTTCTCAATTATCCCAACAGCCCGACCGGAGCGCTCGCGACCCCCGCATTTTTCGAAAAGGTGGTGGCCTTCGCCCGTCGACACAAGCTCGTCGTGGTGAACGATGCGGCTCATATTTTATTGACGCTGCAGGGTAAGCCATACTCTTTCTTGCAAACCCCGGGCGCGATGGATGTCGGTGTAGAGCTCCACTCGATGAGTAAAGGCTTCGACATGATCGGCTGGCGTATGGGCTTCGTCGTCGGCAACGAGCTGCTTGTCCGTGCGTTTGCCGATGTCAAAGATAACTGCGACAGCGGCCAGTTCATGGCGATTCAGAAGGCCGCCGCCGTGGCACTCGACACACCGTCGATACCTGCCTTCGTCCGCGAGAAATATCGCCGACGAATGGAGAAGCTCGTTCAGGCGCTTACAGCAGCCGGTTGGCAAGCGAAGATGCCGGGCGGTAGTTATTTTCTGTATGTCAAAGCACCGAAAGCCAACGGCTCCACCAGCTTTGCCTCGGCAGAAGATGTCTCTCAGTTTCTCATCCGCGAGCGCTCGATTTGTACCGTTCCCTGGGACGATGCAGGTAGTTTTCTCCGTTTTTCCGTTACCTATCGCGTTGAAGGAGAGGCGGAAGCTGCCGAAGCCGAGGAAGACCGTCTGATGGAAGAGCTGAAAAGTCGCCTCGCGCAGGACTCGTTTTCCTGGTAACGCGGCAAAACGCAGGCTCTACGAATGAGGGCCAGCGTTCTGAAACTTCCTGAGATCCAGGCGGGCCTTGGGACGAAGCCAATCCACCCTTGGCCGTCTTGCTGCGGGAATTACCGCAAGACGGCGAGTGCCCCCTGCGTCACCTCGTAATCCTGCGGTTTTCTTCCAAAAATCTACAGTGTTCAATGTTACATGCCGACCCCTAGCCAGTCATAACAGGAACGTGGTCGACTGCACGTTCGATCACTCACTGGTGTTTTTCTGAGGGTTGGTCC
Organism: Bdellovibrionales bacterium; assembly: GCA_020434415.1. Lineage (GTDB taxonomy): Bacteria > Bdellovibrionota_C > UBA2361 > SZUA-149 > SZUA-149 > JAGRAW01. The sequence goes on along the minus strand of JAGRAW010000085.1, from coordinate 3,790 downwards.
GTGGCAATCAAAGTTCGACGTGGGAAGTTATATCCGCCGGTAGAGCCGGAACAGGCGTTTGCTCTAGGACTCGACGAGGTCGAATGGGACAAGATTGTCGACCGTCTTGGACGCCCCCCCAACCAGTTCGAGTGTCACATCTTCGCTACCCTCTGGTCTGAAGCAGTATCGAACAAGAGTTCTGCCGCCCTGCTGCAAGCAATCGACAGCGCGCACGCTGAAGTAAAGACGATTCCCGGCTCCAAGGTCGGCTTAATCGACATCGGCAAGGGAACGATGCTTGCCCTCCGCATTGTCAGTAACAACAAGCCGACATATTTGGAACCTTTCTACGGGGCGCAAACCGCGATGGACGGTGCCCTAGAGGAGCTCACCACCGTGGGTGCGCGCCCCCTGGGGCTGCTCAATATGCTGCGGTTCGGGAATTACGACTTCATCCGCAATCAGCGCCTCTTCCAGGGTGTCGTCGACGGCATTAGCGCATTCGGAATGAAATACGGCGTCCCCATTGTCGGCGGTGAACTCTACTTCCACGACCGCTACAACGGTGAGGCGATGGTCAATAGCGGAGTAGTCGGTGTGCTCCACAGCACCAACGCACTACAGGTAAAGGAAGTCGCCTACAACAGTCCGGTTCTGTACGTCGGCGCTCGCACAGGGCTCGACGGTCTGAAGCACCACTCAGCCGAGGGGGAAGCGATTTTGAGCGGCGAGAAAATCGAGCGAGAAACGCTGAAAATAAGCGACCCGCTGCTCGCAAACCGCTTGGTGAATGCGTGCGCCGAGGCTATCGAAGCCGGCGTCTTGACGGAGCTTGTCGCAGTCGGTCACGGTGGCCTCGCTGTCGCCTGTTTCGACCTCTCCAGTCGCATCAACAGACCCGTATTGCTCGACATCGACCGCGTACCGTTGCGAGTGGACTCGATGGAACCGCTCGACATCATCCTCAGCGAGTCCAGTGAACGCGTGTTGATGATCACCGAAAAGAAAAAGCACCGCGACCTAAATCGCATCTTGCACAAATGGGATTTAGAAAGTGTGAAAGTCGGCGAAGTGAATGACGCGGACGGCATCGAGTTCTACTGGAATCATTACCAAGCTGCCGACATCCCATTTCTGTTTGCCGTGGAGGGAGCAGAAAAGAAGTCGTACGAAGTCGTGCAGTTCCCGCCGATGCTAAAGCGAAGCGCGAAGACGGACGACGCGGACAAGATCCGACGCCGGAAGCGCAAGGTCGAAGACGAATGGTCGCTTATACGGGAAGTGGCTCTTAGCAAAGAACAAGACGACGAAGAGCGAGAGATTGACTGCCCAAAGGACCTGGAAGATACCTGGCTGGATCTGATGGCCAACCCCAATCTTTGTTCGCGGTCCTCAATGTATCGACTCTTCGATCAAGTTGTCGGGGCCAATACGGTTCAACGGCCGGGCGGTGATGCAGCGATCCTCCGCCTTCGCCGCTTCGAAGCCGCTGGTGTGAAGGTTGATTTGGACGAGCTGGAAGATCAACTGCACGACGGCCCCCCAAACGGCACGAATGGACACGGGCGGGAACCCGAGCGGGCAATTGCAGTTACCCTGGACTCGAATTCGCTCTATGTCAGCATGGAGCCTTATTTGGGCACCGTTCAGACGATTGCCGAGGGAATGCGCAACCTCGCCGCCGTCGGCGCCGTACCCGTCGGGCTTGCGTACTGCATGAATTTCGGAAATCCCGAATCATACAAAGATGTCTGCGATCTGGCGGAGTCCATTCGCGGGCTCGGGGACGCCGCAAAGATCTGGAATATTCCCATTCTCTCGAAGCAAATTACGTTAGGACACGGCAGCGAAGCCAATCCGATACTTCCCACCCCGGCAATTCTGATGGCCGGTTTGATCGACGACCTGCAACAGACCTGTACCATCGGCTTCAAATCGAAGGGGGATTCGATACTCCTCTTAGGACTAACCGAGAACGAAATCGGCTGCAGCGAGTACGCCTCCTACAGCCACAAATTTGTCAATCGACTGGTACCGGACATCGATTTCGAGAAAGAGCGTGCCGTCTGCGAGCTTATCGTGCGACTTATCCGTCGCGGACTCTTACGCTCGGCTCACGATCTCTCAGGCGGTGGGCTCGCCGCAGCGCTCACCGAATCTTGCATGGCGCGCACGAGGCCGATCGGTTGCGTCTTCCACATCGACGATCAAGTTTTTGAAACTCCAAATGGTCCCGTACCGCTTCGTCGAGACGCGGCGCTGTTCAGCGAAACCTCCGGACGGTTCCTGATTAGTTGCAGTGCTCGCCATGAAGAGCAGATAGCTCGACTTTGTGACGAAGCCGGTGTGCCGATTACCGGCCGCGGAAAAGTCGGCGGAAAGATGATTCAGGTCGAGGGCGCAGCGGAGGTCGAACTACCGGTGTCGACAACCTACAAACTCTGGGTCCACCGCTTGGAGAGTCTCCTCGGCATGGGCGGCGAAGAGACTACCGGCTTCGGCGTCGGCGCCTAACTATACGGGCTCTCACGCTTTTTCTTTCCCACACTATTCTGCTACAATACCTATTCCTTTGCCCATCGTCCGACGGTGAGGCGCTCCTTTCCATTCCTTTCGCGGTAGATAAGACCGGGCCGACGCTCGGAGGGGCGACCTCCCCCTGCGCACGTCGCGCTCGACGCGGAATAGTTCGAAGGTTTTTAAGTTAAAGAAAGGACTCCAGTGCACGAATTGCAATACTCCGATTCCGAAGCGATGAAGCGCCTGCTGCACATCAGTCGCCGAGGCGTCTCTACGATCAATCAATCACACCGGACGGGGGCGAAGCCTGAAAGAGTGGTTTCCAAGGAAGGAGGAGAATTTGCGCTCCAAGTCGACCTCGACGCGCAGCAAGCGATCGCGACGTCGTGGCGGCACCACTTGCCGGACATTCGCTTGGTCGACGAGGAGTGCCCGGAAACTCATGAGATCATGAGCCGCCACGATGGTTCCTGGTACGGACTAAGCGACCCGCTGGATGGAACAGCGGCGTTTCTGAACTGCACGATGATGCCCCAGGCTGCGCCTGGCGGCGCTTGGGGCACCACGCTCGGCCTCATGAACGACGGCGTGTGTTACGCCGGTGTAATGCATCAACCGGCGCTGAATTTACTCTTCTACGGATCGCGCACATTGGGGGTCCAACTCGTAGCCGGTCGGGAGTATCGGACGTTCGTTGCGCAAGGTCTTCTGCCTCTCGAGGCACCTTTGCGGAGAGCCAGAGCATGGGGGGAGGAATGTTCACCGCTGCTATTGTCTCTCCCCGCTAGCAGTAAGATGTCCCGGCCGATCCATGAGGAGTATGTCGAGATTCGCCGCTGTCTCTACACCGCAGGCATCATTGGCAACGAGGTCTGCTGTGGCTGTGCCGTAGGTAACACGGCAGGAGTGATCCTGGGCCAGATTGACGCCTACGTTAACGTCGGCGGAGGATTGGACTGGGATCTTGCTGTGCCTTTCCTTCTCGCCGAGCTCGCCGGTTGCGTTACCGGAACTCTCGACGGAAAGAAAATTACCTGGCGCGGTGAAAAGCAACAGGTCTTCGTTGCTCGCGACGCGCTCAGCGCCGAGCGGCTGCTGAACGCGATCAACAAGTGATAGCGAAGCCTACGCCCCAGGCTGCGGTCGGTTCACTCGAAGGTTTCTTCCGAAATCTCCGTGTCGAGCCGGCCGTTCTTTTCCGTCAGCCTGCCGCGTCATTCTTCAATCCTAACAGACCAAACAAGATCGCCACGCCGCATCGCGGCAAGCCGCAATGCTTCTCGCGATG
>JAGRAW010000084.1 GCA_020434415.1 Bdellovibrionales bacterium | reverse complement strand
TGTCTGAATTCCGATGCACCCCAGCGCTCGATACCCACGGTAGAGGAGCATCCAATAATCTCGCTCTCCTGAGAGGTCTTCTCTACGGCGCCACTCGAAGTGAGTAATTCCCGCGCAGAGAACCAACACCGAAATGATCTGAAGGTAATACCAAAGGCACACCTTCACGTCTCTGGGGACTATACCTTCGACGAGCCAGAGACCCGCTCCGAACATCGTGTTCAGGAACGCCACCGGGACTACAAACTTTGTAAATTTCCGGTGTCCATACTTGTAGTAGCCCCAGAAAAATAGACACACGACGCAATTGACCGCGGTCGCCACTTGCAGAGCTAGCACCATCGCCACTCCTTTCAAAAAAAACCCAGTTCGAACATCGTCCTCATCGAGGCAAAGCGGAGATGCTCAACCACGACGGGAACGACGCCGCGAACAGGCGGAACTTCAAACGGTAACGAAAGGCAAAAAGCGGGGCGCTAGCGGAAAACAACCTGACATACTGACACTCTCTACTGATGACAGCAGAGGGCATCACAAGCTTTCTCGAAAGACCAAAGCGACTGAGAAATACCGAGCAAACCGATAAGATACCCCAGCTGATATTTCCACGCAAATCGCTCAATAATCTAGCCAGCTTTACCGACGTTTAGCAATCGCAAGATGCGGCAAATACCGGCAAATACCGGACACCCAATTCCTACAGGTCTTGGGACCACTCAACTTATCTATCGGGCCAGGAAATTGGCTGTCCTCTACCTGCTCCTGCCCTGCGTCTTCCTGTATCCACAACGATTTCTCACATTTAGCTCAAGCCTCTGAAATCATTAACCAAATAGATTGAGAGTTAGGGAAGAATTTAGGGGGAAGAATTTAGGGACACCTAGTTTCTGCACGAGGGAATAGAGATTCTGGACACCCAACTATTTAGAGATTCTGGACACCCAACTATTCGCCCCCTGCCCCCCGCCCAAATGGCATTGCAGTCGATCGGCAAAAATTGGGTGTCCCTTATGTAAGAATCCTTGCGTCCAGGCACATCGTTCCGTGGAAAAGAATTCACTGCCGTTTCGGTAGAGGAGATTCGGGGAGATTCGGGACACCCAATAGTCAGCGGCCTTGTCCAACTACCGGGTAACACTGCTGTCGCCAGGAAAGATTGGGTGTCCTTTTGGTAGTAGTATTGGCGGATGCATTCATTCGCCAATACACATACTTCTTTCCGGAATACATTCAGTTGCGCATGGATATTCGGGGAAGAGATTCGGAACACCCAATGGTCGGCTACCTGTCCGACCACCGCGTTGCACTGCGGTCGCCGGGAGGAATGGGATGGCCTCCACATCACTCCGCGGCTACGGCCATGCTTCGTAAGCCTTCCGGTCGATTGCACTGCAGGCGAGAAGACCGCCGCCATCAGCATTTAGCGGCGGACCTACTGAAATGGATTGGAAAATCGGGGATCCGTCAGGAACGTCTCGTCGGTCAGCGATTTTAGAAATGCCACGACCGCGGCCACTTCTTCATCGGTCGCCTGGAAGCCGCGTATCAAGCCACTCTTCAGCGGATTCAATCGACCGTCGCCTGCGTTCGGGCCGTTCTCAATCAATCTGCCGCCTCGCGCGTAGTGGCGAATAACTTCTTCGAGTGTCGCAATGCTTCCGTCGTGCATATAGGGCGCGGTGACAGCGACATTTCTTAGACTTTGCGGACGAAACAAACCGCGATCGGCGGGATCGGCAGTTAGATTGAACAGCCCCTGGTCATGTATCGGATAATCGCCGCTGCCACCAATGTTGTAGAGGCCGTTGTTGAAGAACGGAAAGGTCACCGTCTCCGGATCGCTGTTGAAATCGCGATAGGAAACAGTCAGGTTGATTCCGGAATGGCAATGAAAACACTCGAAGCGCTCACTGTTGAACAAACGGAGGCCGTCAAGCTGCCGTGCGGTTAGCGCAGAATCCTCTCCGGCAAGAAGGCGATCGTAGGGACTGTTTGACGTGACCAGTGCTCGACAGAAACTAGTCAACGCAAAAATGATTTTGTTGAGAGTGACTCCTGCATCATCATTCGGAAAAGCGGCAGCGAACAAAGATTGATAGAGCGGATCCGTTTCGAAGCGGGACAGGACCTCCGCACGGACATTGTCCGTGACGCCCAGCTCTACTGGATTGTCCGAAATGATGGGAACTACGATTTGATCCTCTAACCAGACAAACGTATCGTTGCTCCACGTGAACGAGGCATTGTACATCGCGTTGCCGAGACCTTGACTGTTCCTCGGGTGAACAACACCGGTAGAGCCTACTGACCGCACAGCTCCGTCAGTGAAGGCGAGGGACTGGTGGTGACAAGACTCGCAGGACTGCGTGCCGTTTGCAGAAAGTCGCTTGTCGTAGAAAAGATGTCGCCCCAGCTCGATCTTTTCAGCAGTAATCGGATTGAACTCAGGAACGGCCGGGACAGCCATATGAGCGGGGATTCGCAACAGCTGGCGGACCGCAGTTTCATCAAGCGCTCCGCTCCCATCACCGCCCCCGCCACCACATCCGGACCCGGCGACGATGGCGAGCGCTAGGATGAGGCCCCATCGCCCGAAGATATCGCGGAACGTAGGCAGCGAACGATGGGGAAATGGCATTGTCAGTTGCTCGAAAATACTCGGTTCAGCGATGCAGAAGAAAGGCCGTTACTTGCGTCCACGCCGAGGTTGGCGAAAACCGGTCCGCAGTCCGGCTGCGCGCTTACCGGCGCCGAATGACACGCGGCTCCGACGCCCTGACCAATCGGGTTGAACGGCGGCTCGCTGTCATACAACGTGGTCACAAATGACAAGCCGTGGAGCAGTTCACCGACATCTACTGCGACAGTGTCGGTCGTCGGATTAAAGTGGGCCAGCTCGACTTGGGGTGTGTTCAGCCTACCACAGGCATCCCGATCCGTAAGAGCAACCACCCCGTTGCCGCCGCAGTCACGACTGCCGACGTGCACATAGCCTTCTCCCGGCGCTCCATTCGCATCCTGCACCGTGAAATTCAGCACGAAATTCCGATACGCACCTGCCCAAGACCAATGAAGCTCTCCCATCGGCGAAGGCGCATCCTCAGCCGAATAGGTGCTCAGCACATTCTTCATCAATGCCTGAGGAACCCCGATGTCAAAACGAATGCTTGCGACGTCGCTACTTTGAGCGTCGAGCACCACTTGGTTGTTCACCCGAGCGGTACCCTCACTAAAGGCAATGGCGGAATCCGTGCAAAATCCGGACGCGTTGCCGGTCAGATCGACCAACGCCACAGAGCCTGTTTCGTCAGTGTACTGAAAGTCATTGGCGATTAGCTCGCTCGGTATCTCTTGTCCTGCTGCGTCAAAAAGCCGCACATTGCTGACAAAGAACCGCAGGTCACCCATGCCGACCGTCGTTGCGCCGTCGGTGCCCATACCGGCGATTGGAGTATCGCAGGTCACCTCTGCGCCGGCATGCACTGCCATGAACTGAATTGCCACCTCACTGCGACTACTACCACCGCCACCACTACACGCCGGCAAAGACGCCGCAGCAAGCAAGCTCGCGGCAAGGAAAGTGATACTCTTGTTTCCTGAACATGATCTCATATGCAGCTCCCATTTGACCGACCACCTGTCGGCGCTGGCTCTGCTTGATAGCCAATGGTGGAGGAGAAAACAATGCGGCAAAAGGTCGCACCGAGGCGGTTCAACGTCCCAAGAAGGCTTCATGCGCTCCCGGATTCGTATCCGTCTAGCTCGGAAACGCGAGGTGCTTGAGAAAACGGAGAGCACCTCATACCCCGTCCCCGAAAGGGGAAAACCACAATTGCTATGATCAATGGGCCGTTTCCGGCTTCTGCGTCAGCACCAAGTATCCGCCGGCAATAATGAGAGCGATCGCCAGCCAGAACAACGGATGTATGGCGGCGATGCCGATCTTGGCGAGCTTCATCGCGTACATGGTATTGACTACCGGCGCTCCCGCAAAAACCAAGGGCATGACCACCGCGTGTCCTCCCTTGACGTAACGGTTGCCGAAGGAAATCCCCCAGGCTCCCGATGTGGTGATCAAACCGGCAATTAACCCCTTGGTAACTCCGTCCTCGGCAAGAATAGCGGACGGCTCGAGTCCGAGCTGGAATGCTGCGAAGCCACCGCCTGCTCCCAGGACAAGGCACGCGACACTCAGCGCGACCATCGCTCTGATGCCGCTCTTACCGAAGCTGCCGATAGTGGTCTGCACCTGTCCACCGTATCGTCCCCAGCAAAGCCAAACACCGATAACGCATGGAAGAAACAGCCAGTTAATTGCGCCTTCCTGATGCGGAGAAGCCGGTCGCACAGCGAGCGCAAGCACCACTCCGACCGTCAGCAGCAGAACGCCCGCGAAGAATCCGCGTTTCGGCATCGTACGTAGGGCAAGGCAAGTGAAGACAGTGTTGAACATCTGCACGCCACCGAAGACAAGAGGCATGACAACCACCACATTGTGATAGAAGTGCAGCGCGGATATCAGGCAGAGATTACCTCCAATCCCAAGCGCTCCGGCGGCGAGCCCTTTCTTCCAGCCTTCCGTGTTCCAGTTGCCCTTGTCCGGAACGACACCGAACGTGAGCAGCGCGAGACCGGTTCCAACGCCGTGTATTCCGTAAGCGATGCCGATCATTGCTAAAGCCAGCGCGATTGATCCGCCAAATGCTACCTTCGCCTGACCGAGCGTGGGCCCGTAAACGCCCCAGCACACCATCGCGAGCAAAGGCCAAAGAAGAGCCCACTGCAAAACCTCTGAAAACCGTTTCATTCTGAATACTCCTCTACCGAGTGGGGCGGACAGGACGTCCGCAAACAGGGATGACAAAAAACCAGAGAGGGAGCCGTAGTATGAACGGGGGAAAAACTCAAGATCTACCGCCCGACAAGATAGACGTCATGAGACCGTGTCGGGTAACGCGACCGAAGGACCCATCGGCAGCTTTCGTCCTGTGAGGTGGACATGCAAATTTGAACAGATACCGCATCATGCTGACAAATGAGGACGCGAGAGCCGCAAGTCTTGTCTTACGTTCGTCGCCGAAGCTGCGAAAAGTTGGAGAGTTAATGGAATTAACGACACGCCGAGGTACGAGCCGCACATAACTGGTCCAATGGGTTTGTGGTTCACTTTTTTCTTTTTGGTACCAGTATGCAGAGTCAGTTGGGTTGTTTGCGGACGAAGTCGGATCTCTTTGCCTTCCAAACATCAGTCGGCCTTAGATGTCGTGCCCAGATGCTTTTGTTTGCAGTGGGACTTCTCGCGCTCATTCCTGCTCGTGCGGAATCCCAAGATCGGGTGGGATTTTGGAATGGCTACTTGAGCCAGAACAATATTGTCGAGTGCGTCAACGACTCGGCGGCTCCCGTACAGGTCACCATTACGGTTTTCGATCGGTCGGGAAAAACTCTCAATACCATTCCGGCTCGGATCCCTGCGTTGGGAACCGAACACTTTGCCTTACAGGGGAATGACATCGTCGACCGCTTCGGTACCTACACGGTGAGACAGACCGGTGGAGCGCAAGGTAACGTCCACTGCTATTCGCTCTTCTACAGAGGCGCGCCGCGGGGTGCCGGGGAGCTGCTAGATTATGCGTACACGCTCCCCACGCAAGCTGCGCTCCGCGGATTTTCCGCGGGAACGTACAACTCCATGAACCCTGATGTTGCGGCGGGCCCGGTATTCAACTGGTTCACCATCTATAACCCCAACGATCAGGCTCAGACGTTTAGCGTTTCAATCTACTCGGCAAACGGCGATGCCCATCCGACCAAGGCAGTAGGGCAGGTTCGATTGGAAGCGAAAGAGCGTCGCGACTTCGCTCTAGGTCATGATACTGGTCAAGAGGTTGGTCTCTATACGATTACTCCAACTGACTCCAGCAAGCCTTATTATGCGTATCTTGTCAGATATGGCATTGGCACCGGACGGTTCAACTTTGCATTCCCGCTCATTGCGCGTTCTGCCGTTTGTGACAGCGGATTGGTCCCCGCAAGCACGATGGACCCCGCGACAAACTGGGCGGAAATTGCCAATCCCTATTCGACTCCTGTCGCAGTAAAAGTAGATGTCTACGCAGCAAGCGGCAGACTAGTTAAATCCATTTCGGACACGGTGCAGCCTTTTGCCCAACGACACATCTATTTGAATGAATACCTTGGCTCACGTGCGACCGGATCGTATCGAGTCCAGTGCACTCAGCAGAATGCCCGAGGCTTTCTGACGCAAAGCCTCTTCTACGGGCATCGGACGCAGGGAAGTAGCGCGGTCGAATGGGCCTATGCGTCTCAGCCGTTCGCTACACCGCCGGCCGATCAATGTCTTTCGGTCCCGGTAAACACTCATATCGGGGCGGCAAACTGGCTGAACGTCGTCAACCAGGCTGCTCATGGCTCGACGGTTCAATCGGCCTTGCGCGACGCCAGTGGAGCGTACGTGAGCGATCTGGAAGGTCCGCATACACTCGCTCGGGGGCTCCGAAAGGACCTGTCGGTCAATGCAGAGTTGGGTCAAGACATAATCGGAGTGGGCATGGTGAGCGGAACCGGTGCGATTCGCTCCGAGTTGCTGCGCGTCTACTACCGCCAGGACGGCGCCATCGGAACGATCTTGAATATGCCGGCGCAGTCTACAAAGTGTTCTCTGACTCAGACCGAAAGTCACTCGACGCCGGTTGTTAACAACCCTCATGCAACCGGCCATGGTGAGCATATCCCGGCGAGCGACCTTCCGAAGGGAGTAGCCGGCAGTTCCGAGGTTAGAATTCGGTCTACCTCCGTTCCGGTCAAAGCACCCAATCCGCAATCCGCCTTCCGCACGGTCTGTGACTTATCCCACTACGCCTACGACGACCCAATCGTGTTTCCGAATCAGCCGGGGCGCTCGCATCTTCATGTGTTCTTCGGCAACACGGGCGCAAATGCCTTTAGTACCGCCGAGTCGCTACGTAACTCGGGAAATTCTACCTGTCGCGGAGGAATAGCGAATCGCAGCGCTTACTGGGTGCCGGCAGTGATCGACGCAAGAGGCGTTCCTATCCGCTCGTCCGGTGCTCTCTTCTACTACAAGTCCCAAGTAGGCGGCGACAGAACCAAGATACAAAATATTCCGCCCGGTCTAAGAATGATAGCAGGTGATGCGACTGCAAACCCTGGGAAACTGCAAAACAACTACCACTATTACTGGGGGTGCGAAGGGCGGTTCACCGGTCAGCATCGAACGATTGCCGAGACGCCTTGCACTGCCGGTGAGAAACTGGAAATGCATATCACTTTTCCATCGTGTTGGAATGGACAACTCGATTCGGCCGACCACACGAGCCACATGGCGTATCCGCAGAATAGCAGTTGTCCCGCTTCGCACCCACGCGAATTGCCGGTTATCAGCTTCCACGTAAGTTTCCCGATTCCCGCCAACGATACTCGTGGAGAGTATCGCAATTGGAGGCTGGTGTCGGATGGTTACGAGGTGAATCGGAATGGAGGACTTTCCCTGCATGCCGATTGGTTTAACGGTTGGGATCCGCAAATCAGCCAAACATGGACGAGAAATTGTCTCAATGCCAACGTTGATTGCGCTGGGGGATTGTTGGGAGATGGGAGAACTATCTACTAGCAAGGTGTGTGACCGTGGCGAAGGACCGCCCGGTCAAATCGAAAGACGTGAATTATAAGTGCAACGGTTACATCTAGGGATTTATGGCAACAGCAAGTAAAAAAAAGTCGATTGCAGTCGCAGGTATTGTCTTACTATTCACTCCGTCGCTTGCCACCGCGGTTGAGATCGAGGCTGATCCATTCGCTGCGTTGAACAATCTGGTTGCGCCGACGGGAGATCTTGTCGATATCTTCTCATTCCTACCGAGTCTCGCGCCAACGCCGGTGAACGTTACGCCGCCGGCCGAGGCACCTCACGCCGGACATAATGTCGTGCCCCCTGCCCCGACGGTTGAGCAGGCTCCGAAGCCGCCCGTGCAGACAAAACCGACCGTTGAGGTAACCACAGGGACGCAGCAAGAGAACCTCATCCGGGACCTTTCCGAACAGCCAATCGGATCAGTGGAGCAGACGCTACCTGAGTTGGAGAGCATCCCGTTCGAGACGGTTTCGACCGGCGAGCGGGAGATTGTGGAGAAGCCCGTGTTCGGCAATGACAGCATTACACAGCTTCAAACCAACCAGATTCTGGGCACGGCAGTACCAGGCCACAACTTCCATACTGTGGGTGAAGCCATCCACCAGTCAACTCCTGGAACCGAAGTGCCGGAGCCAATGACAGCGTTCTTGGTTGCCACCGGATTGCTTGGTGGGGCTCATTTTCGCAAGAAGCGGCAAGGGTGAGAGCGCTCGCAGCTAACCCCTGGGACAGCTGAGAGATTCGGTAGTCGAACTACCCGCTCCACCGAAAGTCGACCATCAGGAACCGGCGATCCATGACAATGGGTCGGCTGGGTGCTAGATTGAAGGCTGCTCCCTACGATATCTACCAGCGGAAGATGCAATCACCGCGCTCGACAGTGCTTCATGCACTGTCGAGCGGAAGCGAATGTAGCGTTTTTTGCCCCCTCGCGCGGCTTCTCGCCGCACTGCTCTTTCTGCTCTACCTTCTGAACGCGTAAACCGTTTACGCCCACCGTCACCCAGCCTCTTTTACGAAAGGGCACATCGTGTCCCAGCAATACGTTCGAACCGCTGCTGTTGATTACAGCGGCTTTGGCGAATTCGGGCCAGTATTTCAGAATCTTTTTGCCAAAATACGAGAAACAGCAACGGCACGTTGGAGCCGGACCTATGAGCCTGTCGCCGGAGTTCCTTTTTACGTGGCCTTTCAGCATCTAGATCGTACCAACTGGTGGCTAGCTGAGTTATTCACCGCGCTCTCAAGAGACGGGTCCTTCGTCGATCAGGACGGCGTCGATGCATTCTGGGAGGGATTCCGACAGTCGTTTCGCCCAGCACTGCGAGAGCATCACGCTTGGGACCCACGCTATCCCGGTAGCGAAGAACTTGCGCTTGCCGTTCTAGCTCGGTCCACGCTTTTCGACACACTGAACGATCACAGAGTGCAAGCGGCACTCGGTATCATGAACAAGGTCTCATTCGGACCGTTTCGTGAAGATGAGATGCAATACCTGCTCAAACGCCATTCTTGGGTAGTGGAAATTGGTGGTGGTTCCGGTTACTTCGCCCACTACTATTCCGCCCGGGGAGGAGAAATAGATTCATATGACAACAACCTCTACGCCTGGGCAGAGGATCAGTCGCCGTGGTACAACGCGGTCGTCGAATCGAAGATTCTGGCTGAGGGAGGTCCGGAAGTAGTCGACCACTATGGGAACCGAACGTTGCTGATGTCATGGCTGCAGCCCCGTTCCTCCTATCCGTTAACGGCGCTGCAGCGTTACCACGCTGCCGGCGGAAAGTACTTTGCGGTCAAGTTTGGAGGCTTCACCGGGCGACTTGTGTCAATCAGCGAAGGTTCGGCAAACAACCACACCAATGACGACGCTGCGGCTCACGTTCGAGCGTTCTTCGATGAGCTTGCCTTGAACTGGATCGAGGTCGACCACGAGGATCGACCCGACTTCATTCCGGAAGCAGGCGGAAACAACCTTTGGGTTTTCGAAAGGAAGTGAAATAATGTCATGCGGGGCTGAGTAACCGGGTGACACTTCACTCGGTTATTCATTCCTCCGCTCGACTAGACTATCATCGACGCCTAAACGTGCCTCCTACCGTGTAGCACAACCCGAGAGTTCTCGCTTCAAGTCTCGCCGGACCACAGCATGCGGAAAATGACTCGTAGATTCGCCGACAATGCCGGATCTTCGATTTGGTAAAGGTAGTGAGGTTTCTCGCGGCACGATATCAATACGACAAAATCGCCCATCAACCAAAGGGTCGAGGAAAACAGGTATCCTGACGGCAGGGGTTTGAGCAGTGTTTTTGGAAAGCGGTTACCGAGAAAGGTTCGAACAGGGACATTCGAGAACACTTTGACATCCAGTTGTTCGCTTCGCTCCGTGTCGAATTTATCCCAGATGTGTTCAAACCATTTGCGGTATTGTTCGAAGATTCCTCCGTCTTCAAACCCCCACCACGTCGCATCCGTCGTCAGCATGGAGCGATGCCAAAGATCCTCGCGCTCGAATAGCACAGCCAACACTTGGCTCTTTCCCTCGGTGAACTTCAGCTTCGGCACGTGAAACTGCTTGCCCTGGAAGAAAGGTAACAGCAACTGAGCCAACTCTTCGGCCGCATGCTGCCGTCGCGCGAGCGCCTGCTGATGCTGCTTCAACTCTTCACCGATAGCTCGAGGATGCGATGCAGAGAAATACGTGGTCGCATTCTTCGACTCGGCTTCGACCAAACCGCGAGTTCTAAGCGAATCGAGAATGAAGTAGACGCTACTTCTCGACAGCTTGGTCTTCCGGCTGAGTGAAGTCGCCGTGCACTTCCCGGTTTCTGCGAGCGCGAGGTAGACCGCTGCCTCCTTCTCGGAGAACCCGAAGTCCGACATACGGCGCAGCAAGTCAGTAGTTGTCATCAAATTGCCGACAGTTTATTCGCCAATAATCTAGGGCAATTATCGCGCCACAAGGACCTCACTGTCAAACGCCTCCCTACTTCCATGGCAATACTTGCGGTTGTTAAACAACCTCGACCCCTGGAGATCGCCATGAAGCCTCCCTACGCACTGCTGTCGCTCTTTATTGCGGGCGCTATCGGCCTGAGCTCGCTTTCGCTCCGCGACCGAGAGGCAGTCCAAAGCTCACGCATCAACCTTGCCGCAAATTTGCCGCTAACGGGCGATTTAGCAACGTACGGGGCAGCAATCCAAGAAGGTATGCTTTTCGCCTTGAGTCGCGAAGCCGCGTCCCGCACGTCCTTACTGACTATCGACTGGCAGGATAATGCCGGTGAACCAAGACAAGCACTCTCTGCCCTTCGTGCCCAACTCCGGAGAAAGCCAAACCTGTACATTGCCGGAGTGAAGCCACAATACATGGCTGTGAAAGATAGTCTTGCTCGAAGCGGAATCCCGACCTTCGCATGGATCTTCGATTTGGACTTGCGTGACGCCGGTGAATCAGTGTTCCGCACCTGGGTCAATTTCAAAGCGGAAACCGAACTATTTCTACGTCACATCAAAGAACGAGATCCGAAGCGAATAGCCATCGTCTATGTTTCATTACCAAGCACGGATGCTCAGTATCGAGGGGTGATACTCCCTGCACTGGAGCAGTCCCATCGTCATGAACTCTTCGTGCAAGAGTATCAGATCGATCACCTGGACTTCAAAACCGTCGCGCTTAATATTCGCTCGTTCAATCCGGACCTCATCGTCTTAAGCGGGTTTCAGCATAATCTCATTCCTTTGATTCGCGCGTTGCGTGGACTTGCGCTGATCAAAGACGACAACACGATCGCCACGTACGATTTACTTGACGCCGCTCCGCTATTGTCGACGGCCGAGCTAGAAGGCATCCGGGTCAGCGTGCCGAAGTTTTTGCTTTCAAGCGATCAGAAGGTCATCCAGTGGCAGACCGAGTTCCAAGCGCACTTCGGGAAGCCTCCGCTCTATACCCATGCCTATGCCTTCGACATGGCTCGCATACTGCTCGATGCCGCCGAGCGACTGCCCGAGGAGCCATCCAAGGATGAAGTGATTGCTGCCTTACATGCGACTGACATTGACGGCGTGACCGGACCGTTGCGGTTTGACGCCGCCGGCGACTTGCTGCCGAACATCGAACTTGGCGTATTTCGCGACGGCAGACTGGTCAGAACGCCGTAACATCCGGGCGGGCGGCACCGGGCGCAACGCCTTGGCACCCTTGACCGGGTGACTTTCTAGACGAGCGGTAGTAAAAAAAGCCTCAGCTCTTTCCCTCGCACCATCCCATTCTTAGCTCTGCCGGCAGTTGCCTGGTGACATTGGTGCCGCCTGAAGTAAGGCAGCGATGTTTCGTAGGCTTTTTTTCTGCGATCGAGAGATCGTGTTCCAGGTTTTAGGAGTTTGATGATGACAATCCAAGGACTCTTTCCGGGAGGATTCGCACCCACGACAGAAGGTGTCAACTTCGACATCGATGCGTTGCTCAATCGGCGATCCTCATTTGTCGTAACGCGGCGGCATCCACTGCTCAGTGTTGAGGAGGAAAACACACTT
>JAGRAW010000083.1 GCA_020434415.1 Bdellovibrionales bacterium | reverse complement strand
CCCTGTTCTAGAAGCGACTGAACCCAATCGACTACTGCTTGTGCTTCCTGGCGGGTGTTTGCGCATTCGACTATTTCGGGGTCCGGTCCGCTGAATGCGGACAAATCGCCTTTCACGCTTGTGGTGGCTTCGTCGAGATCATCGATCTCCTGTCCTTCAAGAATCGCTTGGGCCCATCGGCGGATCTGCTGGCTGGTGCGGTAGTTTACGCGCAGGCGATACGACCTCCCTACTACGTTTATACCGGCGCGCGAGAACGGGACTTGCACTCCATACACTCGCTGATGACCATCTCCCGCAAGTGTTAAGGGATTGCGTGACTCTTCGGAATCCGGACTGACGGCTCTGACTAACCGAAGCGCTTCGAGGCCGAAGTCCTGAGCTTCGTCGACAAGGACGTGTGCCCACTCACGCGAAGGCTCACTCTCCATGGCGAGTCGTGCCTGTTTTATCGCCGCATTCGGAGTCAGGATATCACGCTTCTTCAGGTGCTTTCTTAACGCAACGACGTACTCCCAAACCGCACGACGTTGTTTTCTACCCAACCGATCTCTGCCACGACGGCGCAGGGTGAGGTAGCTTTCTTCGTCGTCGATGCCGGCTGGGTCGATTACCAGCTCAAACTCTTTTCGAAGCTCTTCGTTGGTAGCCAGTGGAAGCTCCGGCAAACCGCTCGTCGCAAACACCTCCTGCCAGATGTCATCCAACTCGCTAGGATGCTTGATAGCACCAGTCCATCCCTTGTCTCGACAGACCGTACGGGCAAAGCTCGAAAGATTAGCGACATCGATTCGTTCGGCGGCATCGGCGTCCAAATCCTGCAAAAGCTTCTTGATATTGGCCGCTAGATTGACGGTGAAGGTAAGCACCAAGACACGCTTTCCATCTCCCGAGGGTATCTTGGCAAGATGCGCCGCGCGATGGAGCAGGGCTACGGTCTTTCCCGTTCCCGCAGCACCGGTAATTTTCATTGGGCCGCGGACGTCCTTTTCAACTATGCGCTTTTGTTGCGGGTGTAAAAATACACGCCATGCTTCTAATGGTCGCTCCAATGCCTCGCGAAGCAGCTCATCAGAATCTAGCAGCACGAGGTTGAACGAAGGTGATTTATCGAGTGCGCTGAAGTCTCCTGTTCCGCTAGGCAAAGCATCAGCCGGGCTGTCCTGGCCCAGAACACTTTCGAGTGCTTCATCGAGCGACATTCCAGCGGCAATGCCGGTGAGCACCTCGCGGCAGTCGAGAGGCAGATACTCCGAAAGAGCATCAAGATACTCATCCGAGCGAATCGCTCGAACCGAGGGGATAAGCGCGCTCGGCACACCTGCTTGGAACAGCTCCTCGTCGCTGAGTTTGCTAAGCGGATACTCTGGCTCCTGGACAAACGCTTCTGCTACCTCATCAGCCGCTCGCTGTGCCTGCTCTGCGCTGAAGATCTGAAAAATCCCGGTTTTGCCGTGGACTTCAAATCTCTTGTCTTTCGCCCAGGCGTAAGCTTTGTCGTGAGGCGCCACGTGAACCAGCAGCCAGGTGTTCCCCTTCTCCGGCTTGATCAATATTGCTCGGTATCCGCCCGGAAGTTTCGCACCGCGAACTTTGGGATCAGCCATCTCCGCGTCGAGCTTATGGATGTAGAGTCTCGGGTCTTGCGGGTCACGTTCGAAGTCCGCAATGAACCCCGAGATCCGCTTACAAACGTCCTTGGGCAGCTTGTGGTACTGCTCTAGGACACCCCGTTCGACCATCAGTCGTGCTTGTTCCACAGAACGGCTCCTTTGACGCACTTTTTTAAGAGGCTGAGCCTAGCGACTCTAAATTGAGATCTTCGCGAGAACGCCTTCGATGCTCTCGCGTACCGCCAGTTTAAACTCATCGGCTGAGAATACTTCCCAACCAGCTAACGCCCATCGCTCCTTCAAATCTAATTGTTCTCCGCAGAGGACCGCGACTCCCTGAGCTCCCTTCCTCCAGACCAGCTCTGCCTCCGCTTCAGTGGCGATCTCCGGCTCGTAGACCGCCACCTCGGGCAACTTTTCCGATCGACGCGATAGTAGCTCCAGCGTTGAGCGAAGCGAGGGGACTACTTCGTCTAAGACTGACTCCCAGTCACTTAGCACCTCCGGAGTGAGAGCGAAGAGCGACGCCAGCTCTGGACCTGTCCCCGTTTTGATTTCGCTCGTCGCCCAGAATTTAAAATTGGGAGCGAACTGATAGAGGTTGATTCCCGCTAGAAATTGTCGCCATTCTTGCAGAAAACCTTCCCCCCGTAAGGTATTGTCGTCGTCTTTAAGTCGAGCGAACACTCGCAAATTGATATTTTTCTCGGCTCCGAGCGCCGAATCCTCCGCAAATGCTAAATAGTTCTGGTCAAGAGCAATGCGGTTGCACAGAACATATTCCCTCCCGGCGTCCAATCGGTCGCTGGTGGCCTGCGACAAACTCCCTCCCTTACCCCAACTAGAAACAAACTCCGGTAGATTCTCTGACGACGCGTAGCACTCCGCTCCACTTAACTGCTCAGCACTCAGCCATTTAACCGCTACTTTCTCGCCAATAAGCTGCCACAACTTAGCGTTGGGATAATGGAGAAATGCAACGAGCTGGCGAAAGCAATTTTTGTTCGCTTCCTGAATTGAACTGCGGCTTGCTCCTGGGTAGGTGTCCCCGATCTCAGCCTGCAACTTAGGAATTAGTTTATCCGTAAAAGCGAACGGCTTGTTGTCTTGCCATTCACTCAAGTCTCGCCACGTCACATTCCAGACGAGGAAGTTCCCACTTGCTATAATCGACCGTCGCTTTTGAAAGTCGTCGGCGAGGCGATTGTTGGACACATCGGCATGAAAGTCCTTCCCGTCTGCAAACACGGCGATGGGAAGTGCGTCGCTGTGTTCTGGCCAGAGAACGAAGTCGGCTTTGGAGGGAACTGCGACCCCGTCCTTGTCGTTCAGCAGAACCTGCTGCTCGATGTCCCACACTTGACCGGCCTCCGGCAGGTTCAGTCGAAAGCCACGTCGTCCGCGAACTATCACGCGCGAGACTTCCCCATTTCGCTCCTCAGCAGCGCGTGTCAGTTCAAGGATGAATCGCTGTTCCAGCGCGCTCTCGAATAGCGCGTTGGTCGAAATCTCTGTTAAATCCGTCTTGTTTTCCCAGCCGCGCGCAGCTCGAATGAGTTCTGTTAGAAGCTTGACGCCGTGGTTACGGCTAATTTCATCTGAACGGAATTGCGATTGATAACTTCGCAAACATCGGTAGCAGCCGTCCGTGTCCTCCTGCCGCTCTTCTCCGGGAAGTACCCTACAGCTACACGTTTCGAGGGCTTGAAGCGCCAACTCGAGGACCTCAACGATACCCTGCCCCGCTCTACCCTTAAGATCCTTTTTCTCAAAAAGACTCTTTAAATATCCGGTACCGCCAGGAACTCCATCCAACAAAACGAGAAAGCTCTGAACGACACCTTCGTCTGTGGTCGGTAGTGTATGGCGTCGCACGATTAAGTGATTTGGACTGCCGCGAAACATGCGCTTTAAGCCGAGTTCAAGGCAGGCGCTGAGCGTGGACAGATCTCTGCCGTCTGTATACGGCACGAGTAGCCTAAGTCCCTCGGACTTTAACTCCCGGTAGAGATAGACGGCTTCAAATGAGTACGCATTGTCTTTCCCTTTCCCCTTTTTTTCCGCGGTTTCGGCCCGCTTCTTTCCAGCGCAGCTCCGCGTATGCTTCACATCCGAGAGGGGCTGCCCTGGTTCAACCACCGCTCCGCAATCGCGACATAGTTGAAACGCCTCCGTTGAAGCCTCCTGCCCGCCGCCAAACACCTCGGCAGTTTGGGAATCGAAATGCCCTGTGTTGATCTCGCGCAAGCAAATCTGAGCACGGTATTCCGCAGCGAAAGGAAGGCTGTCCTCACCAACAACGCCGAAATCCGATGGGAGTGTAGTGTCAAAGCTGGTGGTCAGACGGTAATACTTCCGCTCTCTCTCCTCTGCACGGTCCGCGGAAAGGCTTTCGTAGAACTCCATCTGCGATAAGGCATACGATCGAGGAAACTCGACGAACTTATGCCGATTTCCTTGATCGCCTGGTGAGCGATTGCCAGAACGCAGACATTGCGGGCATTGGGTCTCCCTTTTGTCGGGACGTATCCTCAGCATGTAACTGCAATGGCTGCAGACGCCGAACTCTTCAATTAGGCTCTCTTCAGGATTGCCCAAAGTAAGCCGCTGAATCTCGAACGTGCGCCCATGCGTATAAAAGTAATTGAGAGGTGCGAGTTCCCGCAGTGCCGTCCCGGCCGACCGGGTCATTTCAATCGGCTCGTCGGGCCGCCCTTGGTGTCGGTTGTAGATCGAGCCATGGAAACGGACGCCCCGGTCGGGGAAGGCATAGTTCGGCAATAGCCCGTGGTCGCAGAGGAGTTGGTAGGACGAGATTCGACTATACGTCCCTTTCCTGCCTCGTAGAATTTTCTGTTCTTGTTCAATATCTCGACGATCGTCTGTCGTCAGACCTTCACCCTGCAGCCTCTTAACTAGCTCGCCCTGAGCTTTTTCTATTGCTGTTAACTCACTGGCGAAATTCTCCAACACCGAGTGGACTCGCTCAGCGATATGAACTGTTCGGCTTTCCTCTAAGAAACGAGCGCGGGTGTTGTCTCTAATCTCACGTGAAAAACGCGTGAGAAAGTCCGTCTGTAATTCTTCTTCGTGCTCTTCGATCCAATTAATAAATTGACGAAAGATCCCGGTCGGCTTCCGCTCGTCCTCAACGAGGGTGACGGCACCCCGAGGGAAGTCGTCCAGTGCGGCGCGCCGCACTGCCTGATCGAAGCAGTAACCAAAATACTGCCTAAGCAGCACGGCAGACGCGTCGAGCCAACAACCTGGTGTATCGATCTTTCCTTTCAGCAGCTCCTGCGGTCTGGCGAAGAAGAACAGGTCGTGGGGACGTTGATTGACGACAGAAATGATGAAGGAGGAGCCGGTGGAACGACCCGCGCGGCCGATCCGCTGCAAGTAGTTGGCAGTGCTTGGCGGTATCGAGCAAAGCATGGTGCTTGAAAGATCGCCAATATCGATCCCCATTTCTAGGGTGCTGGTGCAGGTGAGGACGTTGGGGTCGTCGCGATGCTTCGCGGAGGTAAAACTCTGTTCTAATTCCCTTCGCCGATCCGATCGCAGCAATCCGGTGTGCTCTTGCGCCACTACGCGGCGAAGCGCTCCTTTTCGGTAGCGCGCTCGATAGTAGTCTTGTCGAGCATTGAACTCCCCAAGTTCATACCGACCCTCTTCGGCTCGATACTCTAATGACGGAGCGCCTTGCCAAAGCGCAGCCTCTTCTTTCGGACGCACAATATACTTGCCGCTCCGACTACAGACGAGCTGCTGAGGCTCCGTCACTAAGTATGCGGCCTCAGAACTAATAGTGTAGTAAGAGCGCTCGGATTCCTTGTGCAGACGCTGTAGCAGGCCTGACTCTTCACCTGCTTTGAGGAATGCCGAGTGCAAATCGATTATCGCACTTTCGTTCCCCTGGTAGTTGAGTGCGCGTCTTGCCCAAAGAATAGTCCACGGCGAAACAGACTTGCCCTGTGAATCAGCCAGGAGATACTGAAAGGCAGAACCTCGCTTCTCAGAGGTTACGAGCATCGCGGGCTTGTACCTTCCCCCCGGAGGAAAGGTCTCCCTTTCTGCGGGAGTATAGCTTGCATTGTCTTTTCCTCGTCCGCTCTTTCCCCACCACGCAGAAGGTGCGTAGCCGGCCAAGAAGGGATGGCTGAGCACTCCAATCCGTCGATAGCGATAGAGCAGTCCCAGTAACCATATTCGGATTGAATCGCTGCCACGCTGCTGGATCACCTCGTCTATTCCAGCCGCTCGATCGAGAATCTCATCCACTGTCCGCGAGATGATTCCATCGTCCCATCCGAGCGCTGCGGAGCCCATTCGTTCCATCGTTCGCCCGTGCGTGAGCATTAGCCCGAACTCGCTTACGGCCTCCCAATACAAACGACGCTCGACTTCGTGCCGAAACTTCTGCGCCGGAACGCTCGCATCGCTGTCACGGAAAGCAAGATAGGACTCGTACTCGCGGAGGTCCGGGGGGAGCAACAGTTCAATCGCATCGCGAACGGAGCCGCCGCCTTTTCGGCTTGCTTCACTCCAATACTGAAGTAGCGCTTCACCGATTCGACTAAGTGGAACGCCCGCCTCACCCGCTTCGTCCAGCATGTGCTGAAGCGCCGTGCGAAACGTGAAATGATAAGTTCTTGCCGAAAAGAATCCGGCTCGGTGCGAAGCATCTTGTACGCTGTCAGTAAATGCGAGAAGCTTTGGATCGCTATTTAGAGGAGAGCCGTACATTTCATCGATGGCGACGCTCGATAGCACCGCGGCCTGAGCACCGACGAAAAAGATGCCGTCTGCTTCACCACAGTGAGGGCAGCGTTGATCACCCGTGACTGTACCCTTATCGTTCTTAACTTGCTGATTGACCTTCACCCGTACAAGGTCCGAGCTCTGTGTGAGCGGACAAAGCCCACGGCCGCGGCGAACAACCAAAGATTCCGGATGGATGTAGAAACTCTCGGTATCCGTGAATTCGCTCTGCTTTCCCGTGATCTCGGGGGGGTCGTCGCCTGCCTCAAAGCGAGAAAGGTAGACTAACCGTTTATCTTTCTTTCCCCGGTAGCCTAGCGACGCACGATAGATCTGGGTGTAGTCAGAACTAAGCTGAAATCCATCGATACTCTTGGATTGAATATAGGTTTCGTTGTCAGGTTTTTTCACCCCTGCCCAGCCACTCTCGCCGCAGAGACTGCATTGGAACGCGGGCAGCGCGTAGGTCCCAGGCACCGTTTCCTCAAGCCACTGGAAACGAACGGGGACACTAACCTCCCGACCGAGACGACGTAGTTCCCGCATCCAGAGTTGAACTCGGATCGAAACCAAGGGAAAGGGTCGTCGAGACCGAAGTTCCTTGGCATGTGCGATCAGAGAGAAGAAGGATGCAAAGATTGCCTCCCGGTCCGTTGCATTAGTGTCTCTAAGTTCCGCACTGAAGCTGACGCTGGAGCGTATTGTTCTTTTCACCAGTTCGGCGAAACTGAGCGGCACATTCTCACGCTCTGCCTGCTCGGAAGTTTTAAGCACTGCAGCGAAGAGCGGATGGGATTTGAGCCACTTCGCAAGAGCGAGCTCCCAGCAGAGCTCCCGAAGCGCGCTCTCGCCCTCTTTTGCAAGGACCTTCTCTACTACTCCTGGTGCGAGGTCCGAGCGATACCCCTTGTGATCCCCCGAGAGAGCTGGTCCGTTCCAGAGTGCAGCTTGTCGCGCGGCGTATTCGAGGGCGTCTTCGCCATCTTTCGGTTGGCATCCGTCGGCGTTGGGGAAATGCAGCTCTTCCTCTGCAGCAATTTCGAACGAAACGAGGCTTTCGACTGCAACCCGCTCTTCACCGACAATGGCGTCGTCCGGAATCTCCTCCTCAAAAAGCGTACCTGCAAAACGGCAGAGGATCTGAGCGGCCGTCTCGCTCTGATCAGCAACCCCCACTCCGAGCACGTGATCGGAAACCGGGCCTTCGTCTATCGTTGCGCTCGTTCCGACAACGCAGACTTCCCCCTTCCGGATCCCAAGTCGCTCCTTCAACCGCCTAATCAAACAGGCGACATCAGCCCCCTGGGCTCCGTCGTAGGTGTGAAGCTCATCGAGGATCAAATACTTCAGAGTTCCGGCCTCGTTCTTTTGCCAAAGCCCACGGTCTCGCGGTCGCATCAGCAAGAAGTCGAGCATCTTGTAGTTAGTGAGCAGTATATCCGGTGGATTCTCTCTGAGAGAGTCCTGGTCCGTGACCCCGTGGTCCTTCCCCATCTCGGAGAAGCCTCGATCGCTCGCTCCCTTCCCCTCGTCGCGACCGACAAACAGGCCGACTCGAAGCCCTGCCTGCTTAAGAACAGGGTCATCCCAAATCGCTTCGGCAAAGCGCCGCTCCTGATCACTGGCAAGAGCGTTCATGGGATAGAGCACGATAGCTTTGATTCCGTCATCCCCCTGGCGCTTAGCGCGCAAGCAAGTGTCGAGCACCGGGTAGAGAAAGCACTCGGTTTTTCCTGAGCCTGTGCCAGTCGTCACTATCGTTGGCTGCGGCACATTTCCAGCTTTGGTGGTCAGCCTAAGCCAGCTTTTCTGCTGGTGTGTGAACGGATGGAAGGGAACAGTAAGATCGAAGGGAGGCTCTACTCCCAGTGCGGCCTGCAGGAAAGGACGCTGCAGTTGAATCCACGGCCCCTTGAACAAGCCCTTGTCACTATCGGTGATAAAACGGGTCAGGGCATCGTCCGCCTCTGTAGAGCGAAATTCCCATGTCGCTCCAATATAGTGGAGGACCTGGCTTTTCACGGATTCGGCGATGTGGATCGGCAGCATCGGCTTCTGAGACGGAGGTTTTAAGATAAATGAGGTCTACCATTACATCAATCGTGGAATAAAGCTCTCCTCCACGAACTGACGGAACCGCAGCCGCGTGAGATTGCGCGCCGGGTCTTGCGCCTCCAAGCGCTCCCAATCAGCAGGACTTGCTTCCTTAATCCACTCGTCGAGCTGCTTTCGTGCGGTTTTTCGCCAGCGAGAAGGCCGGGCATTCGCAAGGGTTTCCAGTTCCACAAGGCTTTGCTCTGAGAAAACGCCGAGCTGGCTTCCAGCGTACCAAATTCCATAGAGGTCCTTCGACTGCTTCTCCGCTGAGACGCGCTTCACAAAGGTCAACGCCTTGTGAAAGATCCACGCGGGGGCGCTCACCACCTTCATCGGCTCGCCCCTGATCTCCACGGCGACCGTCTCGGACTGACTCATTTCGACATACGACAGAGGTTGAGCAGAGACGCCGGCCACAACCACGTTACGATTAGACCGAGCTCTTGTTTTTCTGTCTGTCAGAAACTCGAGCGCTATCTCCTCGCCAGGGAAGGAAGCGATGTATGATTCAACGGGCGGGGTATCAAGCGAATGAGTTTCTCGCTCGAAGCCTGCGCGTTTGAGCCGAGCACTGAGAGGTTCTTCCAGTTCGACTAGCGAGCGTTCCACGACCAGATCTAAATCCTTTGTTGCTGCAGCTCTCGGCAGTGCATGTTGGGCTCCCGCCAGATATTCTCGGTAGATTAACAAGGCGATACCGCCACCAATCACGACTTTCTCGGCGTAAGGGCCGAGGACATCCCGAACATACAACAACACATCTTCTAGATTGTCGCCGTCCATAGGTATCTAGGATTGCGCGAGCGCAAGCCTTCTGAGGTCGGGATGGGAGCGTAGCAGATGCTCGGCCTGCTCCTGCCCCCGAAGCGGAAAATGCCAGAGGTCAAGCACGGTCAGTAGGGGCGGCGACACCGACAACTTCCCCTTAGCTTCAGAGCGCTTTTCAATAATTGTCTTATAATACGGTTCGATAAATAGCACTTGGTATCCACGCTCACACGGCTCGAGGCGCAATTCTTTTTCGAGCGCTATTCGCTTCTCCGGAGCTCGGAGGTAAAGCTCGAGATTCTCTAAGGTAGTAAAGCTCTTTTCCATCGCTCGTGCAGCAGAATGAAGACAGAGCGAAACGCTCGCCGCAGATTTTGAACTTTCTAGACGACTGTAGAGTTCATCGACGGCGTAGCCGCTATTGTATGTATAGAGCTTGCACTTATCGGCGATGCTGTAAGACGAGAGCCATTTCCGAAACAATGGCCCTCGTTTCTCGAGCCTGTAGGTTTTCGCAGTTCGAACCCCATCCGATTTTACAAACCCGTCGTAGACGAGCGCTGCAATAATCTTTTGCACTTGCCCGACGCTTACGCCTGTTGCTCGAGATAGTTCTCGAACGGACAGTTCCTCTTCGCCTGAGAGCAGGTCGAACAGTACCAACCCGGATCGTTTGGCAAAGATATTCATTCGCGGATTCTTCGGACGGACTTTTGGACTTAGGAATGTCGCAACCACGATCTGCCTGCCTAGCTGTTCACTATTTATCACTGTTCATTTTATATCAAACAGCGCCAAATAATGAACATAAAAATTAGGGCTAGGAATCTGCTCTTCCCAATAGAGAAAATGCTCTATTTCCGGTGCCTTAAGCAGCAAATCGTTCAGAAAAGAAAGCCCAGGCCTCGCGGTAGTCGCTCTCCCGGTCAAACCGTTCGTAAGGCGGATAAAAGGTTTTCGTAACGGTTTGCTTCCCTTCGTCGATCGTCCAGCTAACGGTCAGCGGAGCCTCATCACCGTGTTCGGCCCGTGCGGCGCGCACTTCAGTGCCGCCTGCGTCTTTCCGCGCGGTGTTAGGAAGTCGTCTGCCCTGCTGATCGTACTCGTCCGCCAACTCATATTGCCGAAAGACAGGAAACTGGACTCGGTAGATAGTTTGTAGCTCTTCGAGGGTAAGGCCGAGAGACATGGCGACTAGCACATCGATTTCGAGCAGCGCTTGGCGGCGAGAGAAATCTGTGCGGAGGGGGGTTTTGTATGACCAGACGGTTGGGTCGAGATCCTCCCACGGAAGTTCGAAATCTGTGCTCAAGAGTGGGGAACTAACGGCAAAACATTCCGTCGTTATTCGATCGTCAGCTACCTCAGACCACAAATAGCGGTGAGCATCCGTCAGACAATTCAAGCGGAGAGTGCGTCGCACGACCGGCTTCGAGTAAACCAGAGATAAGGTTGGCTGACTAAATATCTCCGCCTCTCGAATATCGGCTTTCCCCTTCGCGCGGAGCAAGAAATCCAGACAAATCGACGACATGGTTCCACAAGTTTCTGCTAAAGCAGCAGTGTCCGAGCATCCAATAAAGTGAACAGTATCGACGCCAGTGAATCCAGATGGCACAAGCGCAGGAGTTAGGGTACGCTCTCCTGAGATGGGAACTCGTCGTCGGTATACAATTCTCGGCAGCTCAACAATCGGCCGCCCTAGCTTGCTATTCACACCGACCGACCGCAGCGTTCTTTCAAACTTTGTGCGATCGCCCGAAGTGTCGCCGGGCCGATAGACCGTGCGCGGAAGAAAATCTTCGGGGAGTTCTGTGAGGTCGAGGGCGTCGTAGGATGCCTTCTCCTTGGCAACCTCTCTAGCTGTCTGATAGCAGGGGTTAGAAACGTAGAAGTGTGGCCCGGTCAGGATGACGTCGTCCGGCTTGGTCGGTTGATAGCTTGGATTGTCATCACGCGCTATTTCTCCTTTTTTTTGAGCGCCAGACTCGTGAAAAAAATCAGTGACGACGTAATCGATCGGAGAACTTTCGAGCGTGATTGCAGCAGCAGCAAACTTACGAAGAACCTGAAAGACTTCTTCGCTGTGGACTTGCGGTAATGGAGTACTTTTCCAGCGACCGTCAGTGCCGTAGAACAATTCGCTAAAAACACGCATCTCATTTTCGCCGCAACGAACCATCCGGCTCGCATGTCCTCGCAAATCCCAATTACCACGATCGTCCTTCAAACCAGGCACTAGCGAGCTATCCGCGCTGGTTTGTAGACAATGGCAGATCGTACCTGGATGATAAAGGTTGTAGATATTTCTAAACGATATATCAGGCTTCACCGCGCCGAAGATATTGAGGCTAAAGGTAACCCTGTGACCGATATCTGCAAAAAGCATCAGTTGATTCCGCATCTGATAGTGCGCCAGCAATCTCGGATAGTAACTCAGCCGAAAGATCTCTCCGTGCGTCTCCTCGTACACTCCCTCAGGGTGTAGGAGGGAACCAATGCCACTCTCGCCAATGAGCCGCCAACTGCGTGCAATGAAATTTTTGTAAAGATTTGTCTGAGAGCCTTTGAGTTCAGGATACAAACGGCCGCTATTTAGATAATCCCCGGCTCCGACCGACCGCCTCAGCTCCTGAATGTAATGACGGCGATTCTCCTCGGCCTTAAGCAAATCCGGCCGGGCGTCGTTATACTTCCCGCTTTTAACCTTTCGCACCCCCAACTTCGGCTCGAATTCGTTAAGCACGACCGAATCATTCCAAGTCGCCTTAATCCACGGTGGATTTCCCAGCACCAGATCAAACCCGTCCCGACCAAACTCAGAAAGAATCTCCGGGAACGCCAACTCCCAATGAAAAAATCTCTGCTCCTCCGCAAGCTCTCGCGCAGCTCGAAACCACGGCACACCGGCACTGATTGACGCCACATCCGGCACTTCATCTTGACTGCTCCGGTAGAGGAGCTCGACATCGATTCCAAGCCTTGTAGATAGGCTCGCACGATGCTCTTTCCCTAACTGGTCGCTTCCGAGAATGAGCTCTACCGACGTCAACCACGCCTCCCGAGTCGGAA
>JAGRAW010000082.1 GCA_020434415.1 Bdellovibrionales bacterium | reverse complement strand
TCGAGGCGTAGGCGAAATGGGGAGGCAGCATGCCGTTCAAAGTAAGCCAAAGGTAGGATCCGAGTAGGATGCTGCCGAGAAGACCGAAAATCGAGCCGAGGGTGAAGTACTTGTCGGCTACCGGACCCCCTTGAAGCTGATCGCGTACAGTCGCCGTCGCTCGTTCCGTGCGTCTATTAAGTTGCACCAAACCCCGTTCAGCGGCAGGCGCAGAAGATTGTTTTTGAACCACAGTTTCCGCGGTCATCTTCTTGAAGGCCATGGTGTATTCTTGATTGCGAGCGATGGTCGTTATACGCCGTTAACTGCAGTAAAGGACTTCGTCGATAGCGGAACCGCCTGGTTTTACGGATAGTTTCGGGAGGCGGCAGTCAGAACGACCGCCAGATCGTACAGCTTTCGATAGGTCGCTGCTCGCTATCTTGACTGCCATCCTAACAGGGGTAAAATGGATGTCAATGTCCGAAATTGCCCGCACCTCCATTTTCGAGTGATGGAGAGCCTTGAGCGGCAAGTGTCGTGAGCTTGTCTGTTTTCGACGAGGTTATCCTTGTCGAGTTCAAGTGGAACGTATGGCACATGTAGCGATGGATAACTCTCCGGAGTCATGGTCCGGCTCCTTCGATCAGCTCGCTTGCGGTGCGGTGATCACCGCTTTCGACAGACGCATCTGCTACGTAAATCCTGCTTTTTGTTCGATGTGCGGATACGAGCGAGATGAGCTTCTCGGCAATACTCCGCGAGTCTTACAGTCAGGGCAGACTCCGATCGAGACTCATCGACGATTGAATGCCGCCATCACCGCGGGAGATCCGTGGAGCGGCCGGCTCTTGAATCGTCACCGTAGCGGGCAGATGTATGAAGAGATACTGTTCATCTCCCCCATCCATGATGCGAGCGAGAAGATTTCCCATTTTCTGGGTTTAGCTCATGTACCTCCAGAGTTCGCGTTAGATGAGAAGCCGTTGGCCCGGACTGCCGGTAGCCTTGCGCATGTCGTCAATAACTTGCTTACAAGTAGCCTAGGGAACACTTTATTGGCACAACGCGCGTGTGTGCCGGGAAGCGCGCAGTCAGCGTACCTGAGGAAAGCGGAAGCTGCTTCCCTCCAGATAGCTGCTTTTCTCGCACGCTTCTTACTCGCGGCGGGCGTAGTTCGGGGGAATCGGCAAGCTTTTGAACTTCGTGACGTGCTTGAGCAAACGCGAGCGGGTTTCATTGAGCGCACGGGGAGGGAGGTCGCGGTGCTTCTTCCGCCGGATACTGTCTCGCTCATGGTTTGTGGGGACCTGACACTGTTGGTGACGCTCTTTGACGAACTTCTCAAGAACGCACTTGAGGCCGCATCGACACCTGATGGCATCAAGATAATCGTCGAGGTGGAACCTGCTTCGGGCGGTGTCCGAAGCGGACCTCAGGCTCGTTGCCACGTCAAGGTGCAGGACGATGGTTGTGGAATGTCGTCCGAAGTGCGCAGACGAGCACTCGAACCCTTCTTTACCACGGGATTTTTTGGTCGGGGGCTCGGGTTGGCGATCGCCGACAGTATCGCTTGTGCCCATGGAGGTTCCCTTTCGCTTTGGGCGCCCCCCGGGAAGGGAACGATCGCTCGTGTCAGCCTTCCGCTTGTCGACCGGTAGCGACACGTGCTCGTGTGGTTCGAGACCGTTCGGTGATTTTCTGAATTATATTCGCCGGACGGTCCCGAAGTTCGTGGATCGCGCTAGGCCTTGAGCGCTGACAAGTCTGCGCCATGGTTAATGTGAAATACCGTGCCGTCCAGCACCAGTGCAGGGACCGACTTCACTCCCATCGATTCGGCCTCAAGGAGTCGACTGCTGTCCGTTCCCAAGTGGACTACTTCCACACTGTATCGGGTCGGGTCCAGCGACTTGGCTAATTGCTGCTCCGCTTCGACACATACCGGACATCCCGCGTGATAAAAGACTGCGTTCATGCTTTCTCTTCCCTCATTTTAGTATCGGCCATCACTGTTTTGCCCGTCGCCTCGGCCACAAGCACAAGCACTCCTATGTAGGACTCCTAAGCAATCGCAAAGTGAAAAAATTATTCGCGGGCAATCAGACCGGAAAATACTTCCCAGTTCCGTGCCGCCAAGTGTCGATCTGCGGTTTCGTGATCTGGGCAGTCGGAGCGCAGAGTGCGATCTCCGAAAGCCGCATCAACAAGAGCGCAATGGTGCGGGCGCTCCGAATCCCGGTGAACGTTGGGGCGAAAGTAGCGGCAGGTAACACACATCCTGGTTACCGGTATCTTTCCGTTTGCTTGCAGCTCCCGTACAATGCGCAACATCGTTCGGAAGAGCTGATGCTGTTCACAGTCTGGAAGGGCATTGATTGCGGCAGCGACAGACTCACCGACGGCATCGAGGCGTTGAACTAAAGCTTGCCCAACGGGTGTGAGCTGTAACAAGACAACACGCGCGTCTCCTTTGAGCTTGGTCTTCCGCAGGTAACCCTTCTCGACCAACACTCGTACTGAATCACTTGCCGTAGGTGTCGAAATTCTCAGTTCCTGGGCCAGGGTACTTAAACGTAGCCCGCTCGGTCGCCGGCTGAGCACCATCAAGATTTGACCCTGAGTCGGATTCAGTCCCTGTTGACCGAATTCCTCCCAGCTCTCGGCACGCATGGCGACCTGCACGCGATTGAATGCGTGAAGCACTTTTTGCGACAGAGGGAGGTCTGCTTGTTCGAGGGGGTTGCTCATATTCGAAATATAGTTAGGACTCCGAAGTATGTCAAGTGCTTTGCAATCTCACGGGTGTTCGGGCGATGCTCCAGTCTCCGATGGATCTGCCGGCCTCGAGGGCGGCCTCGCGGTGCGCGCTGCCGTAGACCGCCCGGTTCAGTCTTCGGGCTTTGCTTGTCGCAGTTGATCCCGATCAAATGCAGACAAGGGAACGTGTGTCATTAGTAGTCGAGCCACTTCCTTTTGGGTGCGCTCGAGGAGTTAATTGCTCTCGACCCAACTTTGGTTTTATTTACTCAGCTACTCGCATCGAGCACCTTCTCGATGCGAGCATGAGTCCTTGAACGCACCCTCGTTTTCTTCTTATTTCTACCTTGAATATCGAAACAGCAGTGCGCGCCCGTTTGTTGATCGCTCCTAAATAAAATGTTACTCCGCCCGCCTCTTTCGGCGCTCGGGCAGGCTGCGCCTGCCGGGAGCGGCAAAAAACTAGGTTTTCGACACTCCTGCCTGCGAATCCGGAGACTATTTGAACAAAAAGTATTCCGTATTTGATTTTGATCAAACACGGAAGGGGCGCTCTGTGTCACCTTGGATAGGTAACCTTGTGAAGGAGTGCGTTCGAGAAAGAATAACTCTACAGCCATAGAATCACTCTTTTAATAACTTTACTGGCCGAACCCCGGTCACCGTTCACAGCGTAGCTGCGAACGCTCGAACGCACCTCTTTTTATTTCGCGACGCGTATCTCTATGCTGTAAAATCAGTGCCGCGAAGACCCGACAGAGTTCGAATGATGATGTAAATGTTCGGAGATACCTCTACGGGGTTCTGGTTTCCCTGTGCGCCATGAAAGTAGCGACTCAGAACAGCCGACCATCAGTACCGAAGCGTCGGCATCTCCCGTTTCGTTCCACTCCAATCGCTGCCGCGTTACTTCTGGCTATCGCTCTCGGTTTCGGGCTTGGAGCGTTGCTGGTTTGGCGTATCGCTTTCGACCGTGCATTACCAATTGCGCTTGGAAAGCTGATCCAGGTTCATGGCCACGTTCAGCTGTTTGCGTGGACCGGACTATTTATCGTTGCGGTGAGCTTGTACAAGATTCCGCGACTCACCAGCACCAAGCCGGTGACTCCCCTTGAATACTACCTGCTTCTGGGGAGTTTGCTTGGGGGCATTCTCTTTCGTGTCAATGGGCAGCTTTGGATCAGCGGTAGCTCTGAGCTTGTCGCTCTGCGTTTTCTCGTCTCTTTGGGTTGCCTGCTGGAAGGCATCGGTATTCTCTTGTTCTTGGCAATCGTCCTTCGCAGGATCATCCGCTATCGACCGCAGCCTGCTGCAATCGCTGCTGCTGCGCTGAAGCCGTTCTTGCTGCTCAGTATTCTCGGTTGGCTGCTCTATGCCGGGGTCACCATTGTGCTGGGAATCCGATTCCTGCAAGGCCATGGCGTAATGGTCGACCTCTTCTGGAACGACCTTGGGACGAGAATATATATCCATCTAGTGCTCCTGCCGACTTGCTTCGCCTTCTCTTTAGCGACTTTCCCAATCTTCTTGCGACTCGCTCCGCCGATTTGGCGCATTCCACGGTTGGTGATCGTCTATGGCACAGCGACCATACTGTATGTCATCTCCGCAGAGGCCGGTACTGCGGGGTCGGACACCCTTCGATACTGGATGCACGCGCTCGGTACGACAGTGCGCCTGATCGCAATTGTCGGAGTCATCTTGGGTTTGGATTTGCTTCGGCTCCGTCCGCCATGGTTCGAACGTTTTCGCGGACGAACTGAGCGGGAAAATCGACCTCCGCGGCGCTTTGCTGCCGACTATGGCCAGTTCGGCAACTTCGAATGGCTTATCTATGCAGCCTATGCCTGGCTTTTTCTTGCCGCGGGAGCGGATGTATTGTTGCTCGCACTTCCTTCCGCCTATCCGTTTAGTGTGGTGCGCCATCTCTATCTTCTCGGCTTTGTCACTCATCTCATACTCGGTATGGCAGTACGAATCATTCCCGGCTTTTTAGGGCGAAACCGCATCGCGTACCAGAGCCTGGTTCGTGCAAGCTTCGCTCTGATTCTCTTTGCGACCTTTGCGCGAACCTTACCGCTAGTTTCCGGCCTGCACGGGATAGTCCCGCTTCGTTCTGCCTACGGGCTGTCGGGTATCGCGGCGGTCTTGGCAATAGCTTGTCTCGCTATCAACCTGGCGACGACGATTGCGCAGGACCGAAGGGCCTGACGGTCAAACTTGTGTAGCTAAGCGGCCTATCTGCGTTTAGGAAGCCCCACAATCGCCGGACTTGTCTCGCGACTTAGCGAATCCCTCCGCTAATATATATCATGCGCGGTATTGAAGACGTTGAACTTTCCGGTCGGCGTCTTGAGCCAGCTTCCGCTGATCGTCTTCTTCAGGGTCAGAGTCTTGTCATCGTAAACGTAGATTTCGTCAGCAAGCCAGCCGGAGATCCAGACTTCGTCGCCGGCTTTATTATACTCCATGTGAACTGTACGCTGGTCACTCACTTTCAAGTACCTGACTTCGCCGCTGTCAATGGTATAGACGGCAACCTGCCCGTTCATGCCTTCGCCGGCTGAAAGGGGAAAGTCAATCCAGACATTTCGAGACTTCGGATGTGACTTTAGGAACAAAGAGCCGGAGGAGGTTAGTGAAACGGTTTCTACCACTTTCCAGGCGTGATGCGGATGTCCCCGAGGATCGACCCCGATCATAGTGAGGCGACCCTCTCCGATGTGAGCCGTCGCCCAGACAGGGCCGTACGTGGGATGAATAAAGTTCGCACCTCTACCGGGGTGAGGTATCTTGCCGACATCAATGCACGGAGAAAGCACCTGCCGCTCCTTCGTGTCCACGACGCACACTTTATTCTTCGCATTTGCAGCTATCATGAAATAGCGCTTCGCGTCCGGACCTTCTGTTTGGGCCCAACCGCCGTCATGGAGAAAGTTGTCAGCACGAAGTCGTGTCTCCTTGGGGTGAAGCGGATCACTGTAATCGACGAAATACACCCAGCCGCTTTCCTTCAAGGCGACGATCCAATAGGGCTCCGTTTCCGAGGCGACGATTGCAGCAATACGAATTTCCGGTAGGCGGTCGCAAGTCGACCAGTCGGTTGAGTCGGCAGTAGAGGTAATCGACAGCGGCTTTAGAGTTGTGCCGTCGACAATTGCGTACTGACTCGGACTATAGCATCCGACAATCGCATACTTGTCTTCGAAGCCTTGAGCCTTCGAGGCATCGACCGAACGAGCGTCCCAACACGTGCGGACACGGGCGACGATCTTCGGTACCGGATACCACAGGTCGATGAGCGCGAGCCGCCCGTCTCGACCGATCGCATAGAGGTATCGTCCTGATTTTGAAGTCCGCAGAATATGGACAGCTTTGCCGGTGTCGAGCACCGTAACCAGATTCTTGGTCACTCCGTTCACGATCGCAACCTGGCCGATATCGCGGAGAATTACCCCGATATAGTCTGCCGAAGCGCCGTTGGTTTGATCGCTGGTCGGACGCTGCACAGGCGGGACGATGAGCTCCCACTGATCGTCTGCTTCGCTTAACGTAAAAGGGGGCACCCTCGGAGGCTCCATCTGAATAAAGCGTGCGAGCTCTTCAATCTGCTTCGCATTGAGCAGTCCTTCTCGTCCCCACGCAGGCATGCCGGCTGGAGACCCGTTCTGGAGAATCGCGCTTAGGGCAGTAGTTCCTATCGCACGCGTACCGGCGCCGGGTACTTGCTTACCGTCGGCTACGTGCGACTCCGGGAGCAACGACGGCCCTGTGGCGCCCCAACGCCGAGCGCCATGACAGCCCGAGCAGTTGTCGAAGTAGGCAGCTTTGGCACTTTCATACTGCGCCGCCGGTAACGGCTCGAATGGGCTCGGCGGAAGCGTGCCACCGCTATCGCGTGTGGTGAAGAAGTCGATCAGGTGCTGGACTTCAGTCGCGGTGAGGCTCGGTTTCGGCATCACCACACCGTTGTATTTCGCGACAAGCTCCGCTGCTGTCATATCACGCTCCGCGAACTGTTCAGGATCGGCCAACCACTGGGTCAACCAGTCGCGGCTGCGACGAGTGCTGACTCCGGCGAGGTCCGGACCGGAAGGCCTGTCGCCCGCGCCTAGAGCATGACAGAAGGCGCATTGGTTGCTCCCGTAGAACAATTCTTCTCCCGGCGACTGCGCGACCGTCGGTCGCTCGGTCAGAACGACCAGTGTGAGCAACGTTGCAAGTTGTCTAAATACAGTCACGGTCCTCATCGAGTGAATACCTCAAGCAAATTGGACTTCGGGCCCGCTTGCGTGCCCCCGGCCGCGACATAGAGCTTGCCGTCGTGGCTGAGAGGAAAGATTCCGTGGCGCCCTATTGAAAGTGCGGTCTCGCTTCGCCACTCCTTCGAAACAGGACTGAAGGCATCGACCTTGGTATGAACGATTGTCGTGCTACCGGCAGCCGAAGTCTCACCGCCGATGATATACAGCTCGTTTCGATAGAATGGCGCCTTACCCATCCCGGAGCGCTTCTGCGGCAACGGCTGAAGGGAAGTGCCGGGGGAGAAGCTCGTCTCCCACATGTCGGTCACCGGGTTATAGGCGTACGTATCGGCGTAATCTTCGATTGAGGAGCCGCTTCCTCCAGGACCTCGGCCACCAAAGATGTAGAACTTGTTGCCGTCGCTACCGGAGGCAGCGTGGCTTCGGCCCGCACCGGGCTGCGTCGGATTGAGCGGCATCGGGGCGATTACAGACCAGCTTCCGAGCGAGCCGGCCTTCGGATTATAGACAGCCGCCTGTGCGCTGACTCCGCCACCGACCACCCCGCCGGCGACATAGATCTTTCCATTGATCGCGGCGCTAGCGAGTGCGCCTGCGGCAAAAGGTAGTGGGGCGCCGACGGACCAACTATCGGATACCGGATTGTAAATCTGGACCTGACCCTCCGCGTTGCCGCCGATACCGCCAATCAGATACAGCTTGCCGTCCAGCACTTCGGCAGCATGGGAATGGCCGAGGAAGTTTCGCTGAGCGCGATCATGATGCCACTGGTTCGTAACAATGTCGTAAGCGTACGTTTTACTACTGCCGTCGCCGATCAGATAGAGCACGGAGTTGATCACTCCACCCGCGGTGCTTCCGAGTCCGTTCGGCAGCTTGGCACCGCTGGTCCATACGCCTTTCCCTTCGCCTGGCTTCAGCAAGTACCGGAAAGCTTTAGGAATGCCGGTGGTAGTACCTGCACTCTGCACGTGCACATCGAGGAGAGCAGCCGTAGGATTAGCTGACAGAGGGAGTACTCCTTTGATCCGCTTGGAAGAGACCGACGTGAGGGTGGCGGTCTGAGTGCCGATAGTCACGGTGGTATCAGCTAGAGTTCCGAAATTCGCGCCCCCGATCACGAAGGACGTCTTTCCATCCGCCGGTGCTCGCCACGGGAAGATGTCATACGCTGTGACCTTGTTTTGAGCCGCACTGTCGACCGGCGTCAGCACCCGAATCTTGTTCTTGCTATAGTCAATCAACAAAATGGCTCCGCCGGGACCGGCGAGTACGTCCAGACCGGCGTCAGGATTATCAGCCAGGATCGTATGCGTTTTCACTGTTCGACCGTCGGCACCGAGCTGCAGGTTGTAGAGCACTCCGTGCCATTGCTGAACAAGCAAGTTTCCTCGCATTGCGTTGTTGAAAGTTGTCGCCCGGTACTCATCAATTCCGTTGCTGCTTGCACCGACAATATCGATTGGCGCTCCGAAAGTTCCTAGAAGCGGCGGCTCATACGCGTTGTGAAACACGTTCTGGCGGGATTCTGACGAGGCACGCCCTCGGTTTCGGTTCGGATGACCGTAGTACTGTCCCTCGCTGTGAATCACTACTTTGTCGGGAAAGGTCGGATCTGCTGAACCTTGCGTCGTGGCAGACGTTGATGCAGGACCGTAGTTTTTGTTCGGGCCGTTGTCGGTGCCGTACAACAGATGACGAGTGGTCCAGACTAGGTCATAGGGGTTCCGAAGCCCTGCTGTATGCACGGACACGTCGATTCCCGGTGCAATATCGACTCTATCACCGAAACGTTGATCTGCATTGCGAGCACCTCCTATGGTGTCGCGGTAGGTAACAGCGCAGTTGAATCCCTGCTTTGACAAAGCTGCGCGCAGCACTGCACCTGAAAGCGGCGACTCGGGCAACTCGCCTATGGCGCAACTTTCCACACCGGCATTGGTGTTTCCGCCGTTCGCAATCCAGAGATCGCCGAAGTTGTCGAATTGAAGACCGTTCACGCCGTGATCATGATTCGACACAGGCAACCCGGTGACTACGGGATGTACAGTCGCGTAGGTCGGACCTTCAAGGTATGAAACCTGGCCGACATAAGGGTACTCGGCTCCCGTCAGGCAACTACCGCCGTCGCGGAAAAGCTGACTGTGAGAGACATAGGCACGGGGCACGCCGGGCGGATCAAATGGGTTGAAGGCGATACCGAGAGCGTGATTATTCTCGACGGACGCGAGCGCATAGCTTCTCTGCACGCCGGTTACCTGGTAGTTCTCATCAAAGCTGTAGGCAACCAGCTCACCTCCCGCGAAAGCAGAAACCACGTACAGTCGGCCGTCCGGACCCCAGGCCGCTTGCGTAGGACCGCCGCCGAAGTCGTCGTTGACCACGTTGCTTGCAACGATTGCAGGCTGAAAGACAATCGGAGCCGGCACGCCGTCCGCCGGAAGGACCGCCACCGTGACGGTTTCAGAATCGGTTTGCGCCGGTGTTCGATCGTCAGTCACGGTGAGCATGATTTGATAGGTTCCGACCGGGAAGGGCAGATTGAGGGTCGGGCCTGTAGACAAGAGCCCTCCACCGGCCTCGCTCCAACGGTAATCGACAATGGAGGCACCCTGCGCTCGGGAGCCTGAACCGTCCAACTGCACTGCGTGACTGCCGTCTCCGTCCGTGTCTACAACCTGCTGTGCTCCGCTAATTCGAGCTTCCAGGGGTACGGCCCGCGGATAGATTTCGAATGCAGAAAGTTTGGCCTGTTTGTCCAGAGAGGACGGGTCGGCGAGCAGTTGGAGCGACAGGCTGCCGTCTGTGACCTCCACGGCAAACGTGTAGGAAAGGGCAGTCGCGGCACCGGCCTCGGCAATTATGTCGAGATTGTCCAGGACCTTGTTTCCTTCGAGGAACACATCCAATAGCCGTTTGCCGACCGCGGTCCAGTAGATCTCGGCAAAATGCAGCTTGATATCGTACGTTCCGTTGCCAAGCGGGACTACGTAGGTAAGGTTCTTTGCAAAGCGTTCACTTTGGTAGAGCGGGTCAAGCTCCGTCCCGGCGATAGCGGCGGTCGTAGTGAAGAAGCTGCCGCTGCCCTGGGCGTAGGATTGATCGCTTTGCCAGAGGATACCATGCGCATCGAGGTAGAAGGCTTCGCCGGCGTTGACTCGAATCGGATCAGGTAACGGCATCGGTCGCGGCTCTCCTACACCGCTCAGCTCGAGCAAGGCTCCGGTCGGGCCATCACTGGTCATAAGCTCCAATGAAGCACGATGCGCACCCTCGTCGGAGGGTACAAAGTGGACAGCCAGGATCACACTCTGTCCCGGGACCAGCTCTACGGGTAGATCGACGTCGACGAAAAAGTAGCAACGGTCCCCCGAAATATTGATTCCTTGAATCAAGACCGGAGCAGCGCCCTGATTGGTCACGTTGATCCGGAGCGCGGTGCTACGCTCGCTGTGTTCGATTCGACCGAAGTCGAAACTGTCGGGTGATAGAGCGAGCGCAGTACCGCCGGAGGAGGAGCCGCTACTCGTTGAAGAGCTGCCGCCGGACGATGAGCTGCTCCCGGAAGAGGAGCCGCCTGAGGAGCTTGACGACAAGCCGAGCGCTGCGGTCGTCGCAACGGGAACGTTCATGATATAGCCGATGCCGCTGTCGGTGCGAGGGAACACCCGAATCAGTTCGGCTTGCGGCGCCGTCACGCCGTTTCCGAAGTGACGCAAAAGTCCGACCGAATTCGGACCGGTACTTTCATGAATAGCGATGTCTTTCGTTCCGAACTCCGCACCGAGGGTAGCGCTCGAGCTCGAGACGAGACGACCGATGCTCGAATATACTTCAAGCTGAAACGCGCTCGGAGTCGGTGCAGGATTCAGTACCTTGAGCCAGTTGAAAGCACTGAAATAGGTGTTGAACAAGGAAGTCATGGGGGTCTTGGGCGATGCAGGGCGTGGCAGCGCCTGCGATGCGTATGACCACTCGATCTCCGGCGTGACGGTCTCGCTCCGATGCCCGTAGAACATGCTCTGCACGAGCAGAGCTCGATCCGGTCGCGATTCGACACAGCGGACTCGGAACGAACCGACCGCTCGCGTTCCGAGATCGCCGTTCAGGTACAGATGGTGCTGTGAGAAGGCGGCCAACGTTCGGACCTCGGAGCGGAGTAGCTGTGAGCTTTGATCGCGCACTTCAATGTGAACTGCCAGCGGCTCCGGTCCCGGATTCGCGATCTCGCCCCAGTTCGTAGCCGGATCCATGGTGCTCGCGGGAATCGGTCCCGGGTCGCAGCTACCCTCCGAACTCATCAAAGAGAGAGCATAGCGGTAGCTGCCGTCTAGCGTTGCGGCATAGCGTGAGAGGAAGGCAGTGTACGTTGAATTCGCGTGCTCCGGGACAATCCGATACATTCCGACTACCTGTCCGTATTCGTGTCCGAGCGGTAGGTCGATCCGTCCACCAGGTGGCAGATTTTCAATCGCGACGCTCCTTCCGGGGATCAGGGCGCCGCTTTGGTCATAGAGGATCACTCGGCCGCTGAAAGGCGCTCCGTCGGGCATGGCAATCACGGTCAGCCAGTTATACACCGGTGCTGTCCCACCCGAAGGATTGTAAGAATTATAGATTCCCGAAGTCTCTCGGCTAAGAGGCGTCAGAAAGGGCACCGCAAAGGCGTACTCGAGCGGCTTGGCAGCTCCGGGAGCGGCAAGACGGTAAAACGCGGTGAAGCCATGGAGCCTCAGGTCGGAAGACTTCTCACCCGGAGCCGCGTCGATACGGTAGGTTCCGTAACTGTCCGTGATTTGAAACTTGTTAAGGAGAAGATGTGCCGTGGCTTTCGGTTCAAGCGCAAAGTCTTCTCGCCCAAGCTCGGCGCCGCCGCTCGTGTACAGCACGAGTCGGAGACGTAGCTCGGTATCCCCGGTATTTGCCGCCTCGACAATGTTGGTCTGGGAGTTGAAACCGTTCCAGACGCCGATATAGGCGTCCGCCATCGCAAGGCGGGCAGTCAATAAGTGAATGACCGCCACTGCAATGAAGGAAACGAGTTTTTGTAGGCGAAGCCCCGGTCGAACGAAATACTGCTTAGAAGCCATTTCAAAATTGCCATAGGGTGATGAGCATGCAAGCCGCGTGAAAAAAGGCCCGATAGCACCTAATCTGACGCTCCCACCTAACAATTAATCTGCGAAAGTTTCCGAGCCAGGCAATAGAACGTTCAACCTTCCATCGACGGCTGTAGCGCCGCAGTTTTCTACCATCCTGTGTCGGCGGTTTAACTCGGTTGCTTTTGTGCGGACAAATGAGTTCTATTCCACGATTAGCCAAACGCTCTCGCAGAGGATCAGA
>JAGRAW010000081.1 GCA_020434415.1 Bdellovibrionales bacterium | reverse complement strand
CTCTGATTCGTCGGTCTCTACGCGCCCTTCAGCAATCAATTCTTTGAGGGCGTCCAGAATCTCTTCTTGGCTTGCAGCTACGCGGGGACGCTCATCTTCCTCATGCAGATGAAAGAAATTGTCGAGATAGAGGCCTTCCTCCGCCTCGGGATGGGTCAGTGCAGCCAACACCTGCTGTCGGACATCGCTCGCAGCCACTTTTTCCTCCTTACCTTCTGATAGTGCCACCTTCCGGTATTGTCACCGTCTGGTGTTGCCATTGCCCTACCCCGCGTGGGCCGGACGTTTAGCGGCACTATAGCATACCCTGCCGAGAGCGGTTCGAGAAAATGGTGAACCTGCGGGAGCGCGAGAGTCGCTCTACGTTGCGTGCGCAGGAAAGATAAGGAAGGAAGGACAAAAAGGTGCCACCCGCATGCCGAAGGCCAAAAGCGAAACAGGGGGATGCGGCTCTGCCGCATCCCCCTCGCATTACAACTAAATGCGGTTGGTTCGATTAGGTAGCTTCAAAGTCGACATAGTCGGCGCCGAAGAAGAGCGATACG
Source organism: Bdellovibrionales bacterium (assembly GCA_020434415.1). Classification (GTDB taxonomy): domain Bacteria; phylum Bdellovibrionota_C; class UBA2361; order SZUA-149; family SZUA-149; genus JAGRAW01. The sequence goes on along the minus strand of JAGRAW010000081.1, from coordinate 11,965 downwards.
AGTGCTCTCAAGATGAAGGCTCCGACTGCAACCACGAGCATACCGAGCGCCGCACGATAGGCACCCATCGCGGCCGCGACAATTGCTCCCAATCCGGCAACAACCATGATCAAGGCACCAAACGCGCCTTCGATCAGCTTGAAGATGTTACCTACGGAGTTGCGAACCAAATCATCTTCATAGGCGGCCTCAGAGAATGATCCGGTCGGTCCACCACCCTGAGCTACGGACAGTTCGACCATACCGCCCAGGAGTAGCGTTACTCCCAGCAGCAGCAGTAGAGCCGAAGCATGTCGCTGACAGCACACTACGAGCCGTGTGCAGGCTTCCCGGTACACTTCGGTAACCGGAGAGATAGCGAGTTTCATTAGTATACTCCTTCCTATAGAGGTACGTCTCGCGCAAGCGAGCTACCGTCGTTTCTTCAGTAGTAGTTATGGCACCTTAGCTGAGAAACGTGGACTTTTTTCCCTATGCGCACTAAAACCGACGAGGGCGTCGGCGGACGATCTCGCTAACGTCCTGGAAATACAACGCAATGTTGCTAGCCGAGGCTCCCTTCATTCGTGTCCCCGACCTTCCTTTCCCTGCTACGAGACGCCGTATTTCTCTTCCTCGGCGCCACCGTTGCGGCGGCTGAAGCGATTCTCCCCCTGCACGGGGACCGGCTGTCAAGTGCCGCCTTGGGGGCATTGGTGTTTTGGGCTGCGGGTGGCTTCGCCACAGCCGCTGCCGCGCGGACACTGCTGTTGCTGCATTTCGTCGTCTTCTGTGCCGCCCTAGCTGCAGTCAGCTTCGTTGGTGTCTTGGCACTGCCCGTCGCCTTATATGCTCTCGCTAGAATGTGCTTACTGACCTTCGATGCGATTTCTCACCTTCACGCCCTTCACACTCCTCCTCCTACGCGCAGGAGAGCCTTGGTGCTGGCGATACTGTTGACGTTACTCTTTGTAGCCGTAAACGTTTGGATGGCCGAGCCTGTTTGGCTTGTCGATACTGAAGTCGCCCTACACAAGCAGCAATCTGCTACGAGCGATGTCGCGCCGTCGGATCCTCAATCGGCAGAGTGATCAGAAAGCACGTTCCGCCGCCAGGAGCACTTGCAATGCTGATCTCGCCTCCGTGCTGCTCGATGATCCCGTGCACGATACTGAGTCCGAGGCCGGTCCCACCCAGATGTTGGCGTCTGGTGTAGAATGGATCGAAAACGTGCTTCTGCGCCTCGACCGTGATACCTCGGCCGTTGTCTTCGACTTCAATACGTAGCCTGGGAGCATTCTCTTGCTTCGCCGCCCGTATTTGAACTCGAGTACTTCCTGCTTCCAAGGAATTTTTGATCAGGTTGATCACCACCTGCTCCACCTCGAGCGGATTCACGAACACCAAAGGTAAGTTCGGGGCAAGACACAATTCAATCTGACATCCGTCGACATCAAGTAACTCGTGTACGAGCCGAACTGCTCCTTGTATAATCGGAGTCAGCTCATGCGCCCAACGCTCGCTCCGTTCTGCCTTGGCGAACTGCAGCACTCCCTTTACTATCAGAGCGCAACGCTTGGCATTGCCGATGATCTTGTTGCACGTTCGGTTCAGGAGGGCGATAGCCCCTGCCCTGTCCAGCGAAGGATCCGCCATTTCCAGAGCGTTTTCGGCACACAGCAGAATTGCGCCCACCGGGTTGTTAATTTCGTGTGCTATGCCGGCAGCGAGCGCACCGATCGAGGCCATTCGCTCCGAACGAAGTAGCTGCTCCTGCGACTCTCCCAGCGCTCGAGTGCGCTCGTCGACCAAGCGCTCGAGACCCGCTCGATGTTGAGCGAGTTCAAGCTCCATGGTCACCCGCTTGGTGATATCCCTGGCAATGATCGAAAAACCACCAGTTTCACCGCCCGGTTCGCGGATTACGGAAAGATTGAGGGACACATTGATTGGCGATCCTCCTTTTCGCAGAAGGAGCGTCTCTAAATGCTCGGTCATCTCGCCGCGCATGACGCGGTCCAAGACCGCTCGATGCTCCTCCGGAATTTGCTGTCTGTCGCCGTACAGCAATTCGATAGACTGTCCAATAGCCTCGCCCGCCGTGTAGCCGAACAGACGCTCGGCGCCTCGATTCCAGCTCGTAATTCGCTGATCAAGCGCCTGGCCGATGATGGCATCATCTGAACTTTCGACGATTCGCGCCAATCGTTCGAGTTCCTTATTGGCCGAGAGTAATTCGGCTGTTCGCTCGATAACCCGTTGCTCTAATTGATCATGAGCAGCGCGCAGCTCTGCTTCGACGCGCTTACGCTCCGTGATATCTTCGGAAATGCCCAGGAGATAGGCTGGTTCGCCGTTGCGATTACTGATGGGGATCTTCTTCGTATGCAGAATACGGGTTCCCCTGCGCGTCTCTACCGGCTCCTCGGGAATGTCTACGAGCGCCTGCTTCGAGAGAACCTCCCGATCCTTTTCGATAAAAAACGCAGCCTGGTCTTCCGGAAAAAATTCAGCGTCATTTTTTCCGATCAACGCCTCGCGGCGCATTCCCAATAACTCTTCACCGGCACGATTGAGGCGCACGAAACGAAGCTGTTCGGCCTCTTTCAAAAAGATCATGTTCGGGATGTTCTCGACAATCGAGTCGAGAAAGGTATTTGCTTGACGAAGCGCTTCCTCTGTCGTCTTGCGGGCAGTAATGTCCTCCGCTATGCCGCCGATGCGATAGATATTCCCCTCTCCATCTCGGATGGGAAAGCTCCTGTCCCATATCCACCGGAGCGTGCCGTCCCTGCGAAGTAAGCGGTATTCTGCGCTATACTCTCCCCGTTCGGCTTGTCGGTCGTATACAGCCTGGATGCGCGGTCGATCCTCCGGATGCACGACATCCAGCCAACTGGTAGGGTCCCGATACAGCTCCTCACAGCTCAGCCCCCAGATATCTTCATAGGCGGGGCTCATGTAGAGCATTTCTTTCGACTGTACGTCCCATAGCCAAAATGCGGCTCGAAGATTTGCCGCAAGTTCGCGGAATCGAGCTTCGCTTTCCTCGAGCGTCGCTTGCACCCGTGCCCGCTCGGCAATTTCGAGTTCCAGCGTTTCGTTGGTGAACCGAAGCTGTCGGGTTCGTTGATCCACGACTTCCTGCACCTCGGTAGATCGGCGTAACAATGAATACACATAGGCAGCGACGAAGGTGGAGAAAAGGACCCCGATCGCAAATGAACTAGCGGGCAGGTATGACATGTGCCGGCGTAGAGAGCCTGCGGCTGCCCGACAATGCACAGTCCACCGATGGTTCCCGGACTGGAGCAATACTGTCTGCCGGACCGGAGGGCTCGGGGAAGCACCGAGTGTTTGAAGCACGGACCGGAAGGACGCAGTGGTAGACGTGCCGTGGCTGCGACTGACGAGCATCTCACCCGGTTTTTCACCGGAGTCATCAATGATGGAAACCTCGAGCGCGGCAGGAGCTAAGTAGTGAAGCGCGCGATCAACCAGTCGACCGAGCGAAAGGACTGCTACGATGAACCCATCAGGATATCGGCTTCGCTCTCCCGTGTCCGCGCTGCGATAAATCGGCAATAGCGCTGCGACATACTGTTCAGCACCCCCGGCGGAGCTACCTTGCTCTGGGCCGTGTGACACCTTGGTCAAGACGAGCTGACGTGACTCGATTGCGCGCTTCACCGCGCTCCGTAGCGGAGGAGTGCCGGTCAGTTCTGTGCCTATCTCCCATAGGGAGGTTGTATTCATGGCGCGTCGATAGGTGAGTATATAGCGATCTGCTTCGCGTCCCCCCGCTTTCGAGGGTCGAGCTACAGCCCACGCCAAGAGCTGTAGCGCCGAGCTTCGTTGCAGCAACGGGCGAGCAAAATTGGCAAACTCATCAGACTCGACTCTTTCGGAGCCGTCATAGAACGCCTCTAGAGCCCAAAGGGAGGTCAGGTTGGATTCAAGCTCCCGCCGTACCGCCATCAACCGTTCATCTGCGTCGGCGCGAAACCGCGCCAACGCAAGATCATATTCTCGTGAGACTAGTGTTCGGTAGAGGGCAACCGTGAAGAAAAGACCGAACACCAACAGCAAGAGTGCCACTCTGCCGGGGTTCGAACGACACATCAGCGAATAGATTTTTCCCCGGACTGTGCCAACTTCCATCTGTAATCGCGATTCGCGTCTCACCTGTCCGGTGGGTAGGCTACATGCCACCGGCGGTGCTAGGCTTAGCACCGACTAGCTGAATTAGATCCTCATCACTCCAAGGATTGGGTAGGAAATCGACAACCCCGAGCTCCACATACTCGGCTCGATCGCCATAGCTACTGGTTCCGATTATTCGTATATCGGGACGCGCCTTCTTCAGTTTGCGGATGAAGTCGATCGGTTTCGTTCTCGACATTTCGAAATTGAGAATGACGTGTCGTATTTCCGGATCCTTTTCAAAGAGGCGCCATCCTTCAGCATGCGTCTGGGCTGTATGACACACGCAATTGTATTCACGCAGAAGCTCGGCTGCAACTCGCCTCGTCTGCTCAAAACTGTCAATTATCAAGAGGTGGCCTTCTACGGTCAGTGCATGAGGGCCGACCGGATGCAAGCCGAGCAAGTGGTAGACCAGCGGATCATACATATAGGATGCGTTTTCCTGGGCGAGAAGCAAGACCAAAGAACTGTCGACATCGTTGTACCGACGACATCGGAGATTCATCTTCGTCAAGCCGTCGGAGGACACGGCGCCAATCCATCGCTGTTCTGCCGCTGCAAAAGGCACATCGCCCACCAGTCGCAAGACCGAGCTGATCGTACTAGGTCGAGCGCCTTGGTCAAGCGATAACAACTTTCTAGCCGGCCGGTTTGCAAAGATGATCTCGCCGGTCGAATCGACTTCCAGCACCCCGATAGGCACACAATCTTGCGCCGGCTTCGGTTGATTCAGTGCCTCCTGCACAGTGCGTCTAATCTGACCAAGTTGGAACGGCTTCTCGATAAACGCGAAGACTTCTTGGTATTTGGCATTGCAGCGCAAATCCGTCGACGCGAATCCGGTAATCAGAACGACTTGGAGCGCGGAATTCAGAATCTCGAGCACCTCCGCGACCGCAAGTCCGTCTATCCGGTCCCGAAGCATCCAGTCGGTAACCAGTACGTCCGGGCGAAATAAGCTGCCGGTCGCTATCGCTCCCTGAGCCGTCGTCGCGCAAAGCACATCATGCCCCTCCCGACCGAGGGCAAAGGAGAGTTCCTCACAGTAGTCTTGATCGTCGTCGAGAATTAGAATCTTCGCCATGAGAGCAGTGTAGTTATCGCCATCCAATACGTCGGACGGAGCCGCCGAAAATGCTCGTTGGAGAGGATACAGTGGCCAGTCATCGCAGCGAGTCAGCTAACTATGGTAACGGTTTCTCGCAGATTAATCCACGCGGAACTCATCAACAAAGTTCAGGAATTCATAGATTTGCAAATTGGCCGAGGCCCTCGGCCATGGTAAACCACTATTTTGCCTCCGGGGGGTATCGCGGCACTATCGAATAGGGTGTTTGCTGCCATGAACCGATCGTGCTTTCGTTGGGGAATGCAAGAACAATTAGCAGAGGAAGAATTTCAGTTGGACGCCTTGTTTTTCGACGTGGAAACTACCGGCATGCAGCCGGGCCAGGATCAAATAATCGAGCTTTGCGTGCAGCACGGCAGCGGAGAATCTGCAAAGAGCGAATCATGGCGAATTCGACCGACAGTTCCGATCAGCGCAGCCGCACAGGCAGTGCACGGAATTACTGTCGAGGAGTTGCGAGACTGCCCCACGTTCGATGCAGTCGCCGAAACAATCCGGGAACGCTTCAGTTCGGTGAAGACGATTGTCGGCTATAATCTGGAGTTCGATCTAGGCTTTTTACAGGCAGAATTGGCCCGAGTGGGTCTACCGATGCTGGACTTGCGCGACAAACATCTGCTTGACCCGCTCATACTATGGCGGCGCATGGAGCCACGCTCGCTTTCTGACGCTTTTCGGCGGTTCGTTGGCGGCGAGCTACAGGGAGCTCACTGTGCCGCAAACGACGTCGCGGCGACAGCGCAGGTATTTCTTGGCATGCTTACCTCCTTCAATCTCACGGACAAGCAGCTGCCGGAACTGACCCAAATCTGCGGGCTAGCGCGCAGCAACTGGATTGGCCCCAGCTACCACTTTCAGTGGAAAGATTGCGTACCGGTGTTCGGCTTCGGTAAGCATCGACTGAAGCCCATTGCGGATGTCATCAGCGAAGGTAACGGAGATTACCTGACGTGGCTGATAAGTAGCGATTTCCCGGATCACGTCAAACGCATCGCACGCACCGCTTCGAGCTCGACGCCCAGCGAGCTGCAGACATGGCTGGAAAAGGAGTTCGGAGAAGGGAGCCGAGCTGCGTAATATTTCAGCCGAAGAACGAGTAAGTAGCATGCCAACCTATATCCACGAGCGATTTCGGACGCTCATCGTTGATGATGATCCCGTCAGTCGGAGCTTCCTAAGAGACTACTTGGGCGATATTTCAGACTGCGTCGAGTCGAAGACGGGACAAGAAGCGGTTGACGCGTTTGAAGCAGCCCTTTCTACCGACCCGTTCGGCTTAATCTGCTTGGACACGTTCCTACCGGATTTCTCCGGTCGCGAGGTGCTGCAACGCGTTCGAGACATCGAATTGCGTGCAGGCATCGAAAAGGACGAAAGCACGATTGTCGTCATGACGACCGCAGCGAGTGACATCAAAGATGTATTGAAAGCGATGAACAAAGGCTGCGACGGCTACATTAAAAAGCCTTTCACTCAGGAGCAGCTCTTTACGGAGCTCAACCGAGTCGGAATTGAATTCTCCTGGGATCCGACCTAACCTCCTGCTTCGTTGATTCGCTGAAAAAGTACAGAATACTTTTCGCGGCGGGAGGCCGCGAAAAACGACGGCCTGTAGCTGGTTGTCCTCTGGCACCGTCACTCTGGCACCGTCAGTCAGGCACCGTCGAGCCCGTCAGATGAGATGGCGGCCCCCTCCTACTTCTAAGGTGCTACTCCCACGTAAAGCTCTCAAGCGCTTTGACTGCCTCGGTGGTTCCGATGAGTTCCAGCGCAACACCGGCTGCAGTTCGAACTTCCTTGTGCTCGTCGTTCAGCCGCTTAATCAACCGGACCACGGCGATTTCGGCCTCAGGACCAATCCTTCCGAGCGCATGTGCAGCGGCAGCACGTACTTTTTCATGCTCATCACGAAGCGCCTTCTTGAGGGACTTGGTCGCACCGCTTGCGCCAGGACCGATCTTGGCCAACGCTTCCGCGACTGCAGCTCTCACCTTCCATAGCTGATCCTGCAGTCCTCGTTTGAGCTCCGCGACATGAGATGCATCGTCAGGAGTGATACTCTTCGCCAGATTCTCTGCTGCATCAATTCGGATTTGCTTATCATCATTGAAAAGTTGCTTGAGCAGATCCAAGGTCGTCGGCTGTGCTTCGTAGCGCAGCCAAGCTTCCATAGCCTGCTCGGTGCCAATTTTCCGAAGTGCTTCTGCAGCAACCCAGCGGACATCCGGATCTGTGTCATCGAGTAGCCTAATCAAAGGCTCGACTGCCTGCTCAGCCTCCTTTGCAGCTCGCAGGTTCCCGATCGCCTTCGCTGCGTTGTAGCGGACTTCAACTTCGGGATCGAGCAAGCACTGACGGAGCTGCGGTAGCGCTGCGATGGCATTGGGTCCGATAGTACCTAGAGCGAAGACGCACCCCGCCCGCACCTCCGTCACCCGATCGGTACACGCCGTGGCGAGACGCGGCACAGCTTCGGGACCGATAATGCCTAGGGCCCACGCGACAGCCTTGCGTATTTCCTTGTCCGGATCTCGCAGCAAATCGATAAGCGGCTCGACGGCAGGTGCGGCATGGTGCCCGATCTTACCCAGCGAATACGCTGCAGAACGCCGCATCTGAGGATCCGGATCGGTGAGCAGCTCGACCAAGACTCCCACCGCCGCTTTCGCTTGCGGACCCACGTCGCCTAGAGCTGGGACCGCCGTCTTTCGCACAAAGTCATTCGGATCCCGTACTGCCGCAATAAGTGCAGGGACGCCCTCTTCGATCATCTCGTCGGTTTTGCGCACCTTTCCAAGCGTCCCGGCCGCCTTCAGCCGGACCTGCCAATCCTCATCTTTCAGGTCCGCAATAAGCGATCGCATCTCCTTGAGCTCGCGCTCAGCTCGGATGCGCTCGACTTCGGATTGCGCCGATCCCATCAATGCCTCCCCAACTGTGGACGTGGTCAATGAATTCAAGTGGTTAGCTAAGACACGAATGTGTCTACCGCCTGTCTTCCCTGTTATGGCCCGGACGGCACAATTGTGAAGCCTAGCCGTCCCGACCAAACGCTTCTCGGAGGCCACACTCACCTTCTTCATGCGCGCAACAGGGTTTCGGTGGTGATTGGGACGAGCGACCGGGCCTGATCATGGCGTATACGGGAGAACGATTTACTGTTGTGGAAAGCTGCAGTTCGGTAAAAGATTGGGGCGGTTGTAGAGGACAATGATGAAGAGTGAATTACTACGCGGCCTTTTCGGGTCTTTCGATGCGCTTGAGGCAGCAATTCGCGCGGCGAAAGAGATTGTTGCAGCGCAGCATGGAGCAGACAGCGAAATCTGCGTGCGTCTCGATTCCTACCAGGAAGCTCTCGAGAAGCAACGCCAGCTTGCCTTGACGCTGTGTGGTCATGTGACCATTGGTGACTGGGCTGAGGTCAGTCGGCATGTGCGACTGATTAGTCAACTTTCGCAGATGATTCGTGACGATGCCAGAGACATCCTATCTGAGCGTCAGGGGCTATCTGAGCGTCAGGGGCTATCCGAGAGTCGAGGGCTGACCGAGTATCAAGAACGATCGGGGCATGAGGGAGAGAGTCCGCGACAGGGACTGTTCTCGAGAGCGCCCCGACTTCTGCAGTAGCACCATCTCCGTGAGAATTCGTTCCCCGCTCGGCAGTCGGGGATCCGTTTATGCCCCCATACCTTGACATCACAGCCCTGCTTTTAGCTGCATGAAGAAAGTACGATTTCCATTGCGGGATCTACGGCATGCAGCTCATACTGAGTACGATCGATACGCACTACGTACTAACTGAGCAGCCTCTTTCAAGTGCCCCGTGAAGCGCTCCGATTCTGTTTTGCCGGCGACGCTTGTCGTTGCCTCCCCCGGAGAGGACCCGACCGCTCTTGGCTCACCGCGGGCGCTTGCTGCTGAACGATTCAAAGACGTCATCGAGAGTTACCTCCGCTATTACGCTGCAGGCGAAGGACACACCGCAAGAGCGAAGCGGTACGATCTGAATTACTTCCTCGAGTTCCTTGCCGCGGCTTATGGTGCGCCGGAGCTGGTTCCGGTATCCGCCTGGACCATGCAGTCGACCAAGGACTTCGTCGACCATCGTCTTTCCTTAGGAGAGGCTCCGGCGACGGTCGGACGGCGCCTCGCCACAATCAAACATCTTGGGCGAACCCTCGCTGAGCGCGTATCCGGTTACATCAATCCTGCTCGTGAAGTAAAAACACCTACAATTCAACCTACTCGGCCGCGCGGGCTGGAGCCTGAAGAAATTGCTCTCCTGCGGCGAGCCGCGGATGCACGAACGCAACAGAAAAAATACGCGTTTTTGGCGGTGCGGAATCGCTTCCTGCTCGAGCTCCTACTGAGTACCGGTCTTCGTGCAGATGAAGTGCGTCTACTCTACCTCTGGCAAATCAGTGAAGATCGCTGCTGGCTCAAGAACGTGAAGACGAAAGGTCGAAAGTTTCGCAATGTCTATTTGGATACGAGTATTCGACAACTGCTGAATGCCTACCTCGATCAACGGGAGAAGGAGCTGCAGCGAAAGTATCCCAGTTATCGCGACCTATCGGCGAAAGAACGAGGGCGGTATCCCGTGTTTGTGAGTCTCTACACCGCCAGGCTCGGTGAACCGTCGTCTTTTGGACTGGCTCCAAAGTCGGTGTGGCGGATCATTTCGGACTTCGGCCGTACCGCAAGGGCACTGGGAGACCATCGCTTTACGAACCTTCACCCCCACAAACTTCGCCATACCTTCGCCCACGGGCTGCTGGATACTTCGCGCGATGTGCGTTTGGTGGCACAGGCACTGGGACATAGCGACGTGCGCACCACGATGAGGTACACGGAACGTACGGACGAACAGGTTGCACTCGCGATCGAAGAGAAGGTTTCGAAAGGACGCTAAGCACTCCGCGCAGGAGTGCTGCTACTTCGTGTCGCGCCAAATAGGACGTACTCTTTGCCCGGGCGGAAGATCCACGGGGGGCCGTCCGGCAACCGTGATATCGGTCTCGAGATCGACCGCCCATACCCAAAGCCCATTCTCGTCTTCGACGGCATCGATAAGATACTCACCCTCGGCCTCGGTTTCGAAGGTCAACGATAGATTTGCACGCGTGGCATAGCCCGTGTCCGGCGATGCCGGATCGTCATGGCGAAGTTCCAAGCGCACTTGAAAGATATGCTCACCTGGAGCAACAATAACCTTGTCCTCCAGAAACGTGGGAGGCTGGCCATCGACGGTTTCGATCAAGATGAGATCCTTGCCGTCTCGATAGATCGGACTCGGCGTTCGAACCAGCGCGCTTTTAATTTGATCGGACGGAAGCTCGGTCGGCTCGAAGTAGCTTCGCTCAGGAGTGCACGCCGAGCAAACGAAGACCAAAGCACCTACCAACAATGCCGAGGTATGAAGTAACAAGAAACGGGTGCTACGGGGACGCGCTTGCACTGTGGCCGTTTTCCAAGTCAATCGCATAGGTCCAACTTCCAATAGTTCTCAGCACTTGCTCTGAGGCCGCGAGCACCACAGTACCGTCCTGACCATTACCGTTCTGACAAAAGTGCCGTCCTGGCAAAGTCCGTCGACGGCCCTCGAGGACCGGGCGATACTCCGCTTCCTCGTTATCTACCTGCACCTTGTTATGCCCCGCGCACGGGGTTTGGCGACTATTGAGCGGCCAAAGGGAGGCCTGACTCCGAAAATAGCGCGCACCCTGCGAATTGCACAGCAGCTTTTTGGAGATAGGGTTTGCTTGCTATTGATTTCGCAGTGGCAATGCGGGAGTGAGTAGTGTATAGGATTGCGCTATTACTTCTAAGACAAACTATTGATTCACCTAATGCTAGTGTTTGGAGCATCAATAGTGCAGCCAGGGCAATGGAAATTCAGCAACTCAAAGGCTTCCAAGCAGTCGCAAAGTACAAGAACTTCACAATTGCAGCGCAGAAGACACAGCGGACGCAGCCGACGATCAGCCTTCAGATCAAAGCGCTCGAAGACGAGCTTGGGGTAAAACTCTTCGAGCGCCTCGGCCCTAAAAAGGTCACGCTGACGGTCGAGGGTCAGATTCTTCAGGAGCTCACCGCACCGGTGCTCCAGGACTTTTCGAACATCATCACCAAGTTCAACGAAGCCCGCGGCATCTACACAACGAGCAGTGTTCGAATTGCTACGCACAGTTCGGTGATGATCTACCTCCTGCCGACCATCGTTAAAAAGTTCAAAAGTGAATATCCCTCGTGTCACCTCACAATCTACAATCGAAGTCAGCAGGAAATCCTGTCGATGCTTGACAGTGGAGAAGCGGACTTTGGCATCACTTCAATGGCATCGGTGCCGCCTCAATTCGATTATAAAGTTGTCTCGCGCTTCAGCCGCATCTTGATTGCGACAAAAGATCACCCCATCGCGGGAAAGGCGACAATACAGCTCGAGGATATCGCGCAATACCCTCTTGTCCTTCCGACCCCAGAATCCAATACGCGAAAGATTATCGACCGCAGTTTCGCCGAAAAGGGTTTGCAGTATGATCTTGCGATGGAGGTCGTAGGTCGCACGGCGATTAAGACCTACGTCGGGATGAATCTCGGTATTTCGATTATCAACGAGTACTACGTGACGGATGAAGACAAGCGGAAGCT
>JAGRAW010000080.1 GCA_020434415.1 Bdellovibrionales bacterium | reverse complement strand
GCGGATGAGGCCGCCCGGCTGTTCCAACCACGTCCCCTGGGCACCTTTCCCGGCGAACACAACATCTACACGTACGAGCCTCGAGGGGTTGCCGTGGTCATCAGCCCCTGGAACTTCCCGCTTGCGATACCCTGCGGCATGTTTGCCGCGGCGCTCGTTACCGGCAATACGGTAGTGCTGAAACCTGCCGAGCAGACTTCCTTCATTGCAAAACTGCTGTTCGAAGCGTTTCTCGACGCCGGTATGCCGAGTCAGGTTGCGGCATTTCTCCCCGGCATCGGCGAAGAAGTCGGACCGGTCCTGACAAGGCACCGCCTTGTCCAGACACTTGTCTTCACCGGTTCGAGAGCGGTCGGATTGCAGTTGGTGCAGGAAGGAGCGACCCACCACGGCGAGCATGTAAAACGAGTCATTGCGGAAATGGGCGGGAAAAATGCCGTTCTAATCGACGACGATGCCGAGCTTGACGAAGCCGTCCGCGGTAGCGTGATTTCCGCGTTCGGCTTCCAAGGACAGAAGTGTAGCGCCTGTTCCCGCCTTATCGTGGTCGGCTCGACCTACGATCGCGTGGTCGAACGTCTCGGACAGGCGGTTGAAAGTCTGATAATCGGGCCTGCCAGTCGACCGGAAACGTTTGTCGGGGCCGTCATTGATGAAGACGCTCAGCAGAGAATACTAGGCGTCATCGAGGACGCGAAACGGAGCTGCCGCCTTATCGCGCAAGGAGCGGTACCCGCAGCATGTCGCGATCGCGGTTTCTTTGTACCGCCGTCCGTCTTCGGTGAGGTCCCTCAAGGCCATGCCTTGGTTACCCAGGAGATTTTCGGACCGGTCCTCGCGGTCGAACGAGCAGCCACGTTCGAAGAAGCCCTCTCCATGGCCTTGGATAGCGAATATGGCCTGACGGGAGGCGTTTTCAGCCGTAGTCCGGAACATATTCAGCTCGCAGTCCGAGAGTTCCGCGTCGGCAACCTCTACATCAATCGACCGTGCACAGGCGCTCTCGTCGGGCGGCAACCGTTTGGCGGCGCCAAAATGTCCGGCGTCGGCTCGAAGGCCGGAGGCCCCGACTACTTGCTGCAGTTTGTCGTGCCGCGGACGGTCACCGAGAACACGATGCGACGAGGCTTTGCGCCGGATCTGTAAGAGATTTCTGAGGCAGTCCAAGCTACTTAAATGATTCGGGATCGCCCCACCCCCCTGGATGACCCATACCCCAATTTTGAACCCGGATGCTGAAGCTGTTATGGATCCGAGCTCAAAGTCGGGGCGAGCCGGTCCTTTACGCCCTTACGGCATGTTCGAAACCCCAATTTCCAACAGCCGGCACTCGGTAGAAGCACGGTCCACATCCTCCGGTAAGAGTCGGAACATTCTTACACGGGGATGGGAGCACAAGGTTGCTGAGAGGTTTGGCACACTCCCACTCTCGATCCTGACGTCGGAGAGTGAAACTATGCTGTTGAATGAAAATCACGATCGACTGAGAGAACTCCTGGAGTCTTCCTCCGTGGAGACTCGCGAAGTTGCTTGGGCTAAGATCTATGCCGCAGACACGGTTGAAGAGGCGGGGAAACTCGCGGGATACTTTATGCTTCACCACCTGCTGTCCCATTGGGAGGAGCTGATTCTTTGGTGCTTTGCGCGAGCACCCAGTCAAGTTGCGGCCTGGCATACCATTGCTCAATGGTGGCCAAACGAGTGGAGGGGTCACAACATCCTGCTTGCACCGTTCGATGAGATTCGCGGATCACAGTATCTGAAACTCGAGAATGACGAATTTCGCAGTCGTCTACCGAGGGGCTTTCTTCCCAATGCACTTCTGCTCAAACCGGGTGACTGTTCGCAAAAGTACCTTGAACAGCATGTCGCTACGCTCAATGCCGATATCAAACCCTGGGTTCGCGAGGACGTGTTTAGCATCGCGCTCGCGGGAACATCACCAAATGCATCGCTCGAAGAGATTCAAGCGCCTGGATACGATCCCTCGAAATACGAGTTTCATCTGGCGTTCGACCGACCCGGGCTCGCCTTCCAACAGCAAGCGTACAAGGCGATCCCGATGAGTGTGCCCGCGTCGACGCAGCAACAGCGCGAGCAGGTAGTAGATTCGGCAGATTCACTGGCTTCGGATCATGTGGTGACGATGAGCGCTTGGTTTCTCGGCACGCAAACCGAGGCGATGGTTCTTGCGATTCCGGATAATCGCGGAATCAATCTCTGGAGAATGCTCAACGAGCCTCCAAGCACGGAGGTTCCCGGCACGTTAATTCAACAGCACGCCGGAATGGAGCGAGATACTGACGACTTCGGCATCGGGTACCTGGTGGCGTGCACCACAAAAGCAAGTCTTCGTGAATATGACGCCGCCAAGAGCCACTACGAGAAGACTGGGAGGATTCTCGGCGTCTAGCCATTGCCCTTCCGGCTTTTTGCTTTTGCGACCTGAAAAAGTCCCCTGAAAATACGCCTCCGAAGTAGGGGGAGGGGATTTTTGACCGATCCGATAGTCTTCGGTCTACAGGAATTGCGGCACGAGGCTTTCTCTCGTGCCGCAGGCAAGGTTACAGCTCCCATCTTGCGCAACCGCTTTAACAGCCCGTCCCCTCTCACCCCGATTCCCCCACCCCAATGCCCGGCTAAAGCTCCCCGCCGGTGAGGTCGATTAAAGGAACTGGGTCTTGGAACCGTCTATTGAGCGTTCAGTGGGTGAAACGGTAGAGGATTTCCTCTCTTTTCCCGTCACGCTTTCGGGGTAACGCGAAAATCTATCGCTAGGTAGCAGTTAAATGAGTCAACAGGACGAAGCCGGAGGACGAAGCCTCGTCCCGGCAAAGAGCCATCGCAGCGGCTTTGGCGAAGTGGCACAGACCGCCGGCAGCGCCGGTGAGGAGTCGCTGGCGCACCTCCGAGCGCTACTCGACTTGCCCGAATGCCCGGACGACTTCTTCATACGCGCCGTCGAGGCTGCCGCAACCATGCCCGGTGTCGCAGCGGCGGCTCTTTTCCTCGTTCCCGACAACAACCTTGGTGGCCGCGATATCGCCCTCGTCCATGCTGTCGGACCCGTCGAGGTGCCTCCTCCTCAGACCGCAAGAACAAAGTCCGGTTCGCTGAAAGCACTTGACCTGGATCAAGAGCAAGAAATTCTGTCGCAACCCTATGAGTACCTCCGAATTACCGGCATGAAACGGACTGTCGGTTGGCTGGGCGTGGCATTGCGACAGGAACTCGCCCGGGACACCCGACACGTGCTCGAAGAAGTGGCGTTTCTCTCCGGGATCGCATTCGAACGTCCACGCTTGCTTGCTCAGGTAAAGCACTACTCGGACAAGCTCGAAGTCCTGAACGAGCTCAATAAGCTGGTTGCCGGCGGAGTGACTATCGAGCGCATTATGCGCACGCTGGCGCGGGAAGCTGCCTTCCGCTTCTCTGCGGACTGTTCGCTGTCGTTTCTACTGCCGGAGGAAGCAGAGAGTCTACAGGTGCGTGGGGTGTATGGGTGCCCCCCCAAGTCGATGCCGACGGAAGTGCCCCTCGCAGACAACCAACTGGGACGTTCTCTGAAACTCGGCGGTATCATGTCGGTTCCGGATCTGTCGCTCCAGGGTGACAATGGTCTGCAGTTTCTAGCGGATCAAGGCTTTCTCTGCGTGCATTGGGCTAGTATCGAAATGCGGGGCGAGCTGCTAGGCGCTGTGCTTATCGGCTTTCGAGATCCCCGGGTGCTCACTGAGCTCGAAGGCGACATGCTCGAGGAGTTTGCACGAGGTGCCGCGGTGGCGATAGCCAATGCTCGCAACCAGGAAACGCTCACCAAGTACACCGAGAAGCTCGAAGAACTTGTGCAAGAGCGCACCGCAGACTTGGCAGTCCAGACTGCTCGCGCCGATGAAGCGAACCAAGCGAAAAGCCGCTTTGTCGCAAATATGAGTCACGAGCTTCGAACTCCGCTGACCGCAATTGTCGGCTACTCAAGCGTCATAGCCGAAAAAGTCTTCGGAGAGATCAACGAACAACAAGAAGAGGCGCTCCGCGCAATCTGCCGCGCAGCCGATCACCTCAAGGAACTTATCAACGACGTTCTCGACGTCGCGAAAGTGGAGGCCGGAAAGGAGGATGCTCAGCCGACCGAGGTCGAGCTCTATGGCTTGCTGGAACAAATTTTCAAGTTGATGATGCAGACCGCGTTAGGAAAAGGGGTGAAGCTAATCCCGTTGAAGCGGCCGACAGAGGGAGCAGAGATCAAAGGGTGGATCGATGCGCGACACATCCGACAGATACTAATCAATTTGATGTCGAACGCCGTCAAGTACACCCCCACCGGCGGCGAGGTGAGCCTCACTCTCGAAGTACTCGGCGACAAGGCGAAGATTACGGTAACCGACACCGGCGTGGGCATCGCACAGTGTGAACAATCGCGCGTGTTCGAACACTACGCACGAACCGACGATGAATACAGCCGCTCGCAAGTGGGTACCGGAATCGGCCTATCGCTGACGAAGCGATTGATCGAAATGAATGGCGGTAAGATCGGCCTTGAAAGCGAAAAAGGTAAAGGCTCCGACTTTTGGATCCTCGTCCCGCTGGCTGCCGCTTCCGCGACTCTCGAGCAACAAGCGGACTACGCAAATCGCTCGGAAGGGCTGCGCTCGAGCGCGCGACTCGACGGACTCAATGTACTGGTCGTGGACGACAATCACCTGACGACGCAGGTACTGCAGACTATTATCGCCGCGTCCGGCGGAAACGTGTATGTCGCCCATTCAGTAGGCGAAGCGAAGGAGATCGCTACAACCACTTCGCTGGATACCGCTCTCATCGATCTTGCGATGCCGGGAGAGAACGGTCTCGTGTTGCTCGATTATTTTCGCAACCAGTGCGAAGAACCTCTTGCCACCATGCCGCTGATCGTCGTCAGCGCTTGCGTGTTCGATTCGGACAAGCAGGAAGCGCTAAAGCATGGTGCCGCGACTTTTGTCGCGAAGCCGTTCGTACCTGCGGAAATAGTTAGTACGATTCGGGAGCTGACGACTTCTTCCGTTATCGGCACGCACTGAACCAAGAAAGACCGTAGCAGCTATGACAACTTCGAAGACGAGCATAGAAGGATCCGGGGCTATCCTTACGAAGCTTGAAGCGGCGTTAAACTCCGACGGCGACTTTCCTGTCCGAGCGCGAGTGGTAATGGAACTCCGTCAGCATGTGGACGATCCCAATACGCCCATTGAAAAGATCGTCGAGATCATTCTGGGAGAGCCGTCACTGGGCACCCGGGTCTTGCACTTGGTGAACAGTGTCTTCTATTTACGCCGACAACCGGTGATGACAATTTCCCAGGCGGTCATGCAGCTGGGCATGCGCGCGTTAACGGACCTTTGCACGGGATTGGTGCTCCTGCAGCGATTCAGCCCCGTTGCCCGGCGCGGCGGGATATTTGCCGACAACGTAAAAAAATCTATTCTGACATCGATCCTGACTGCCGCTTTCGCCCGAGAGCTCGGTGACAAGGATGAAGAGCGCGGCTACTTGGCGGGAACATTCTTCAGCATCGGGCCACTGCTACTCGCCTATTACTTTCCGCAAGTGATCGAATCGGCGCAGAAGCGTGCACAGCGACGAAACCAGACCACCACCCAGAGCGTAACTGAGACGCTCGGTATAGCGCCGGTGGCGCTCAGCCTCGGTATCATCGACGCGCTTGCCATACCCGAGTTTTACCGGGAGGTGATGATCGCCGCTTACCATATCTTCGTAAATGAGGAGCGCGAGGCTGTCGATCATGAGCACAGTGGACTCGCCCAGGCGCTCGCCGCTGCAGGAATGGTCGCCGACGCTCTGATCGATACCAATACGCGTCCCGAGCTGCAGCTCGCGATGGATGAAGTACTAAAAGAGACCCCGCTGAACGCCGAGCAGCTCGATCGGGTGTTGAGCATGGTACCGGAATCATTCCGTCAGCAGTGCCGATTGATCGAAATGACTTTCCTCACGCTGCCCGAGCATTTCCTGACCTACCTTGAGACTCGCGAGAACCCGGAGATAGAATCCGTCGAAGCAGTGGACTCCCGCGATGACGAATTCAGTTACTACGTGGACGAAATCAAAGAAGCGGTCCGCAATCAAGAAACGCTCTCCAGCGTCATCACGACGGTAATGGAGGCTCTGGCGTTTGGGCTGAAATTCGACCGTGTCATGCTCCTCTTTGCAGACCCCAAGGGCGCAAGCTTGCAAGGCAGAATGTCGCTAGGCCAGCCGTTTACGGTCAAACCCCAAGACTTCAGCCGCTCCTTGGAGGCGAAGGGTCAGGAGCGTTCACCGGAAACGTTAGCCTTCAACCAGGGAACGGTCGAAACGTTCGGTGACCCGCTCTTCCCCGACGGGTGGCCCTTTGCAGCCATTCCAATAGGAGGACACGAGCACGTTGTCGGAGTGCTCTACGCTGACAAAATCGATCAGGGACCGACAAATGCGGTAGCCCTGACTGACCAAACGCAAGTAGCGCTCACCATACTTGCCGACCTGTTGGATCAGGCGCTCGCGGTGAATGGGGTAGAGTAGCCGCTGATTCTCACCATTGTGTCTTGCTTCTCGGTAGCTTCTAAAGCTGAATAGTGCTATGCTTGGAGTATGGAATAAGCACGACCGGCAAGTAGGTGATGGAGATCCACACGCTAATTTCTGTTGCAGCGCTCGGATTCTTCGCCTTGGCTTGCCTCGCTAGCTGCCTTCGCTGGCTAGCTGCCTCTCAAGTCGCGAGACCTTCCGTTAATCGCCTCTTCTCCTTCGTGGCAAGTCTACTTGCTTACAATCATGCCACAGCCGTCAGCCAGGAGACGTCTTCGGGCGGTCAATCGGTCGCCGGCGGGGGAACTCCAGAAATGGAACCAGGGGTTGCTGAGGCGCAGAGCTACGGCTCCACTGACATGCGCTCTCGAACAGAAAATTCAGGTCTGCCGGTGCGCTACCTTTCCAATCGTAACTCACATTCTCTTTTGCGCCTGTTACCTTGGGACGCAACGGGACGTCTTCATGAAACGGACAACGGTTTTCGCTTCGTCGGCAACTCCGTTCGGGGAGAAAGCGTGGAAGTCAGCTTTCCGTCAGATCAAATCGAGATAAACTACCAAAAAGGTAACCTTCTATGGGACGGTGGTCTTTCCTGGTGCGTTATCGAAGTCGAGGGAGAGAAGCACTACTTTACCTCCGGGCCACAGAAAAATTCCGACAGAACTAGTCCGAAAGAGGAACTCTCGGCGACGGCCATTTATCAAAGCCTGACCAACCGCTACATCCGCACCAACTGAGGCGATGACGGCTGAACAGGTTCCTGAAAAGGTTGTTCAGCATAGGCCAACTTTCCCCGCCACACCGTTCGCTTCAATTTGTTTTGGTCAATAATTTACTCACAAAAGACAACTCTGATGAAAGTGAAGGCTCTTCCAGCCAAATTCTGCATCACATGTAATGGCCATGCGGTTGCCGGTCTGCGTCGGGTGACGAACGGCTGAGGCGACGGAATAACAGTGAAGAGCGCGTGGGAGATGAGACACGCGCAACAGCCAAACGAGCGCAGACACTCGCCGTTTGCTACAAGAAATGTAGCAGACACCGAGCAGTGCTCACCCGTAGTCGATTAACGAGAGCCATTTTGTGGCTCCCTCACTTGGAATGGACGCTCCCCTGGAGGAGCCCTAAGGATGCCGCTTATGGAAGCTTTGCGATCCCTGGATCGAACGAGTTACAGATGCTGGTTGTTGCTTGCTTGCGCATTGTTCGCGTTCAGCGCCGTTGGATGTGCCGTTGGAGGAGGCGATAACGACGACGAGACTGCCGATGAGTCAGAGCAAGAGGGTAGTTTTCGTCTCAGTGCGGTCACCAACGACCGCGGCGATGCAACGGTAAGCTTCGACCTTCCCGAGGGAACTACAAAATTCGCCGTGACTGCACTCCTGGGAGATGATGATCTGTTTGTCCGATTTAGCGAACTCGTGAGCGGAACCGGCGTCGACTATCTCAGCCCTGAACGCGAAAGCATCTCCTTTGCGGACACGTTCTCACGATACGTGAACACCGCCTCGGTGCCATCACGCCGAGAAGATCCGGCGCTGACTAACGGTGAACGCTATACTGCAAGCATCGAGCTCGAAGACGGGGTCGGCACTCCGATATCCGGGGAAACGGTGACGTTCGAAGTGATCAGCAAGGTCGACCCCGGTCTAGACGGTGGCCGGTTACGGCTTAACGTATTTTTCGTCGGAGATGTCGGGGAAGAACAAACGACCAAGGAGGTGATCCGCGCTGCTATTCCGACGATGCGCTCCACGTATAGCGCCCAAGCCGGCTTAGACCTGGATATTAACGAATTTGAGATAGATGGTCCGGTAGTACTGCCCTTGCCGGTAACCGGGGACGATTTCTACCGCTCTGCTGCTGGCGTCGGCGTCAGCCCCTCCGTCAATTTGTTCATTGGCGGCGACGTAGATGCCCGAAGTGCCGTAGGTGAAGTGTTGGGGGTCGCCGGCGGAATCCCCGGCCCACCGACTCCGACCGAACGAAGTGGTGTGGCTGTAAGTATTTTTGCGGCTGCAGGCCCGGACGGCATTTTCAGCGCGGAAGACACGCGCATTCTCGGCGAAACATTGGCCCATGAAACCGGTCACTTCCTTGGCCTATTTCATCCTGTCGACTTTAGTGGTAGCCAAGTGACAGCGGCGGACCCGCTCGACGATACTGCGATTTGCGGTTTCATCACCGAGTGTATCTCGAACAGCGAGCTGACGCGTAACCTAATGTTTCCAAGCCCGGTTTCAGATGGATCAGGCGGCTTTATCCCGCAGAACGACTTGACCGATGATCAGCGGGGCGTGATGAATCGCTATATCGTGGCGGACTGATAAGTAGCTTGTTCTCCGTCACGTTGTTTCGCGACAATTTCGCTTTCGAATTGCGCGGCGTTAGGTAGAATCCTCGGCGTAGCACAGTATTTTTCAGCCGAACGGCCACGGTTCCCGCATGGTAGAGCAAGAACTCATGAGTTGGCTGGCGAGCGACAACGGGCTCGTCGTACACCTCACTATCTTCGTGCTGCTGATCCTCGGTGGCTTCGGCTTCCCGATTCCTGAAGATATTCCGATTCTCTTGGGCGGTGTTGCAGGGGCCAAGGGCATTGTTGCGCTCCCGGCCGTTTTTGCTACCTGCTACGCCGGCGTGCTGCTCGCCGACCAGGTGGTCTTCTGCATCGGTTACTTCTTCGGACAACGAATACTGAGCGCCGGCACCAACTCACGCTTCCTGCCGTCGATTACCCCGGAGCGCATCCAGGAAGTCCGCGAAGGGCTACGAAAAAGACGGCTGCTGTACATCTTCGTGGGCCGACATTTATTCCCGGTGCGAAGCGTTACTTTCCTCACCGCGGGGGCCCTTCGTATTCCGTACTGGGAATTCCTGATCGCGGATGCGTTAGCAGCGCTGATCAGCGTCTCAATCGTGCTTGGTGTTGGATATTATCTAGGCGAACAACTCACACCGGAAGTTGTGAGCCATATCGTTCACGACCTTCACTACTACATAACCGGGCTCGTTGCTCTCTCCCTCGTTGTGCTATTGGTCCGCCATTGGGTTCGAAGAAAG
Organism: Bdellovibrionales bacterium; assembly: GCA_020434415.1. Classification (GTDB taxonomy): domain Bacteria; phylum Bdellovibrionota_C; class UBA2361; order SZUA-149; family SZUA-149; genus JAGRAW01. Next base: position 2,945 of record JAGRAW010000080.1, on the reverse strand, counting down.
AAGCGACTCAGCGCGTTCACACCATCCGAAATGGCTGTGACGACAGAAGCCATCGACGCTCGCGACACCGATCTTCGGCACAATAGCCAATAGCATGGTTTTTGTGTAGACCGCCCACGGTAGCTTTCCAAAACCGTAGCTTTCGAAGACTCTCGACTGCGGCAGTTCAGTGGACGACTTCAGAAACAGCGTTCGCCAGGAGGTCACGAAGCGCTTTCGCTAGTGCAACTCGAAGTGTTTCCGCTTGAGTCTGAATTAGGCCGATGGAGGTCTTGATGACTGCTTCGTATTCACGGAGCTGGGTCACTCCCGCATGATAGATCAGCCCGTCTCTCGATTCGATCTGACCGATGAGCTGCTCCACGGTGGGAAGCCAGAGATATGCTTCGCGCAGTTCATCAGGCGTCAGTCCCTGGGGATCCACCAGGATTGAAACTCGCGCATCCTTCTTGCGCTCGACGACCTCATCCCCAATCTCCGGATGCCATACCAGGCCGCTCTGATCGAGCTCCCACGAGACACTGATAAAGTCTTCGATGGTCATAGGCGACACCTTCCGAGGTTGCGCAAGAAGAGCGTCTATCCGCTCTTGTACTCTAGTTATGCTGCTCTGCGGTCGCAACCGAAAAAATAGCTCCTCTGTTATTCGATGCCGTAGACGGCGGAAGCGGCGCGGGCTTCCCGCTCCCAGCGCCGTCACAGCGCGTCGGTTGCCATGCTTGCGCAACACGGATCAGTGGCTGGAAGTGTGAAATGCAACAATTCTAGTGGTTTCCTAACTGCGCGGAGCATTGCCCGCCGCACATCAGTTGCGGCATACTTCGCCTGGAATAGAACGGCTGTTCTATGAGCACTCCGTGGCTTATAGCGCAGAACAATAGTGGTACTCCGATCTCTCGACACGGGATCGGCGATTTTTCGAGACGCTTCCCCTTCGACAGGCTCCCACGTCCAGAAGCTTTACGACGTGGAGCGGAGAGGCCTTCCGGGCCTCTTGACCGAGGATGTTCTTCACGGAGAGGAAGTCTCTTGTTCGGCGCAATTATGCAGACATCAGCAAAATACAGATCCTCTGCCGGACGGTTCGGTCTCGGCTTTAGTCGGCGCTTTCAGGCACCCTGGCTGCAGCGGATTCTTGCAGGCCTCGAGGCGCCCATCGAACGGGCCTGCTCCTTGCACGCCATCGGTCAGGCCTATGACGAGATCGTGGCTTCGGATACCCGTGACATTCCGTTTTCTCAGAAGGTCTTGGAGAAGATGCGTGTTACTTACGAGGTTGCCGAACCAGGTATCGAGCGCATTCCCTCCAGTGGACCGGCTATTATCGTTTCCAATCATCCCTTCGGAGGCATTGAAGGAGTGATTCTTGGCGACTTGCTCCGAAAACGACGGCCGGACACGAAGATAATGGCGAATTTTCTGCTCAGGCGGGTCCATGAGCTGGAAGATTTGTTCATCTTCGTCGATCCATTTGGCGCGACCGGCTCGCAAGCGAAGAACCTTCAACCTTTGCGCGAGTCAATCGAGTGGGTCACCGCCGGCGGCGTGCTGGTGATATTTCCGTCAGGAACGGTGTCGCACTTCCAGTGGCGTACCAGAGACGTTTCAGACCCGGCGTGGAGCCCGACCATCGCGCGCATCATCCGAAAGACCGGCGCTCCCGTCATCCCGATGTTCTTCCATGGCCGAAACGGGTTGGCGTTTCAGGCCGCGGGAGCTATTCATCCGCTGCTGCGAACGGCAATGCTGCCCACCGAGTTCTGGAACAAGTGCGGCAAGCATTTTTCGCTCAAGGTTGGCACGGCAATCTCGACGGAGAAAGTTCTTAGCGTCTCGGACGACGATGAGCTGATGAGCTATCTCCGGCTCCGAAGTTACCTCCTAGGGAGCGGCGATCCCGGCGCCCTCCGCGAGCGACAAGCGACCTTTCGCCGACGAAAGCGAAGTCTTCGGCGTGCGCAAGAGTCCATCATCGCGCCGATTGACCCCCATGTGCTGGCGGCCGAACTCGCAGCACTACCGCCTGAGCAGATACTTGGTGAAAACGGTGACTACCTGGTGGCTCACGGCACGGCCCGAGAGATTCCCCAAATTCTCCGTGAGATCGGCCGACTGCGGGAAGTCACCTTCAGACTGGTGCAGGAGGGAACCGGCAAGTCGATAGATCTGGATCACTTCGACTCCTACTATACACATCTGTTCGTTTGGAACCGCAGCACCTATGAGGTTGTCGGTGCGTACCGGCTTGTCAAAACGGATCATGTACTGAGAACGCACGGCAAGAATGGCCTCTATACCAGCACGTTATTCGCCTACAGACCGGAACTGCTGCGACAGATCGGACCGGCCCTCGAGCTTGGCAGGTCTTTTATACGGTCCGAGTATCAGCGCAACTTCAATTCCCTGAACCTGCTCTGGAAGGGGATTGGCACCTATGTCGCCAAGAACCCCGACTACCCGATACTGTTTGGCACCGTAAGTATCAGTAGCGAGTACGACTCGGTCTCGCGACAGCTCATCGCCGCCTTCCTTCGAGCAAACCGCTACCTTCCTGAGCTCGCACGCCAGATCCGAGCTCGCAATCCGCTCCCGAAAGCACGATTGCGTGGCGTCGATGTCGAAACGTCAAGCGTTGTGGTCAAAGACGTCCAGGAGGTTTCCGATTTGATTGCCGAAATCGAGGCAAGTGAGCGTAGAATGCCTGTTCTGCTACGCCAGTATCTCAAGCTAGGCGGACGCCTACTGGGCTTCAATATCGATCCCGACTTCGGCAATGTGCTGGATGGGCTTATCTATGTCGACCTGCGAGACACCGACGAGCGCCTTCTTGAACGCTACATGGGCAAGGAACACATCCGCAGCTTCTACGCCCACCATGGAAAGACTTTCCGGCCGTTACGTGCAGTCACCGAGCGGACGGACTAATTGCAGCGACCCTGGTTCGC